>JANTGL010000066.1 GCA_024762915.1 Bacteroidales bacterium
CAAGACATAATAAACGGAGATGTATACAATAATGCTGAAACGGAGATATTAAATATAACTGGGGTTACTTTAGATATGGACAATTATCAATTTCGGTGTCAAGTATCAAATGCTTATAATACAGGATTTAGTGATACGGCTTTATTACTATTAGATACTGATGATTTGGAGTTCTTTTGTGACAAGGATACATTAATTGAATTAGATGAAGGCCAAACATCTTATACCGTTTCGGGAACTGAATTTGATCCGACGATAACAGATGATAATTGTGGTAACGCTACACTTGAAAATAATTTTAACTACACAGCAACTTTGGCTGGAGCACAAATACCGACAGGAACTACAAATATTGAATGGATACTTAGTGATAATTACGGTAATTCTGAAACATGCAGTCATAATATTACTGTAAATGAATATAATCCCAATCAGTGGTTTCAGGTTGGAGGCATATTGGAAGGAGACTTTTCAGATGATAAATTCGGCAATGCTGTAAGCTTGAATTCTGACGGTTCAATCCTGGCAGTCGGGGCATGGCAAAATGATGCGAACGGTACAAATGCGGGACAAACTAAAATATTTCAAAAAGTTGAAGATGAATGGATACAAATCGGGGATGATATTTTAGGTGAAGCATATAGTTATTTCGGTTGTTCAGTTAGTTTAAGTTCTGACGGTTCTGTTGTTGCAATAGGTAGTAATCCGATCGGACCTTCGGGTTCTGCAAGAGTTTATAAGAATATTTCAGGTGTCTGGACAAAAATAGGTAACGATCTTGAAGCCGGGGATGAAGGCGGAGAATTTGGATATTCGGTTAGTTTAAATTCGGACGGAACAATTGTGGCTGTCGGAGATCCTCAATATAAGCCTTCCGGATCTAATCTTGGAGGTGTGATAATTTACGAATACAATAATGGATCTTGGTCACAAATAGGAAATCCCATTGTCGGGGAAGGATATAATGATTATTTTGGAATATCAGTTAGTTTAAATTCAGACGGTTCAATAATTGCTGTTGGTGCATATCAAAATGATAGTGGTGGATATCAAGCCGGGCAAGTAAGAGTATTTCAAAATATAAATGATAACTGGACTCAAATAGGAGATGGAATTGTAGGTGAACATGACAATGATGCAGCAGGTATATCTGTGAGTTTAAATTCAGAAGGGTCAATTGTAGCGATAGGTGCCGTAGCAAATGGAGATAATGGTTTTTATTCCGGGCATGTAAGAGTTTTTGAAAGTAATAACGGGAGCTGGACACAAATCGGAGATGATATTGATGGGGAAGATTCAGGTGACGAATCCGGGAGATCTGTTAGCTTAAATTCTGACGGTTCTGTTCTGGCAATCGGATCACCCGGTAATTGTAATAACGGTAATCGTTCAGGAAATGTAAGAGTATATAAATACATTTCGGGAACATGGACAAAAATTGCTGAAAATATTGAAGGAGCAGCTGAAGGTGATGAATTCGGATGTGCAGTCAGCCTAAGTTCAGACGGATCAATTTTTGCAGCAGGAGCTCATAAAAATGACAGTAACGGTATTGATGCAGGTCATGTTAGAATATTTAATAATCCAACTGTATTTACAGATATTTCAGAATGTTCACAAAACGAATTTTTCATATATCCAAACCCGACTTTTGGAATGTTTACTGTCAGTTATGCAAATAAAAAAATTAAGCGAATAACTGTTTTTGATATTACAGGAAAATTAATCCTGCAAAAATATAAACCGCAACAATATGAAATAATTGATTTGTCAAATGTCGGTAGCGGAATTTATATTATAAAGGTATACTCTGAAGGAAAAATTCTGACATCTCAAGTCATAAAGAACTAACTTTTCAATACAAAAAACTTATCCGGACAGATAACAGTATGATTGATAAAAATATTTGTTTTAAAAAAAAGCGATGAAGAAAATTATATTAGTGAGTTTATTCTTGTTAAGCATTTTTTATTTGAAATCACAAACCTTTTTCGGGAATCAAAATATTATTATGTCCACGGAAGCAAGAGGCCCGTTTTCAGTTTATGCTTCTGATCTGGACGGAGATAATGATTTGGATATTATGTTTGCTGCTTTTTCAGGTGACAGAGTTGCTTGGAAGGAAAATATAGACGGAAACGGAAATTTCGGAAAAGCTGAAATAATATCTGATATTGGTAATCCGACATGTGTTTTTGCCTGTGATATTGATAACGACGGGGATAATGATGTGCTGTCAGCTCATCGATTCGCTGACAAAATTGTATGGTTTGAAAATACGGACGGCAGCGGTACGTTCGGAGATCAACATATAATTTCAACATCTGTTGACAGCCCTGAATCAATATATGCCTGTGATATTGATGGTGACGGTGATTTTGATGTTTTATCGGCATCTGCTGCAGATAATAAAATTGCATGGTATGAAAATACAGACGGGCTCGGAAATTTCGGTTCTCAACAGATAATAACTATAACGGCATATTCTGTAAACTCTGTCTATTCATGTGATATTGATGGTGACGGTGATTTTGATGTTTTATCGGCATCTGCTGCAGATAATAAAATCGCATGGTATAAAAATACAGACGGGTTCGGAAATTTTGGTGACCAACAAGTAATTACAATATCTGCAAATGGTGCTAGCTCAGTTTATGCTTGTGATATAGACGGTGATGATGACAATGACGTTTTATCGGCTTCGAATACAGACGGAAAGATTGCTTGGTATGAAAATACAGACGGGAACGGTACTTTCGGAGAACAACAAATTATCTATACATCTGCCAATAATTACGGAGCTAATGTTGTTTATGCTTGTGATATTGACGGCGACGGAGATCAGGATGTTTTATCTGGAATTGCGTATGAAAGCGGCATATCATGGTATGAAAATACTGATGGTATAGGAAGCTTCAGTGAACAAAAAAACATTTCAACAAATGTTATGTCTCCTCAGTCAATATATACAGGGGATATTGATGGTGACGGGGATATTGATGTTATGTCTGCCTCATTTGAAGACAGTAAGATTTCTTTGTATGAGAATACAGACGGGCAGGGAAATTTCGGAGAACAAATAGTGCTTACGCCGAGTATTACCAATCCTACATCAGCTCGTTCAGGAGACATAGATAATGATGGAGATCAAGATGTTCTTTCTGCTTCGAGTCAAGATGATAAGATTGCATGGTATGAAAATACTGACGGAATCGGGGAATTTGGTGAACAAAAAGTTATTTGTGATTCGGCTATGTATGCTGTTTCTGTTTATGCGGCCAACATTGATAGCGATGGTCTGATTGATGTTATTTCGGCCTCACAAAATGACGGAAAAATTGCATGGTATAAAAATACAGATGGGCTTGGAAATTTCGGAGAACAGCAAATTATTACCGATACCGAAGAATATATAAGTACAATTTACCCTTGTGATCTTGATAGTGACGGTGATAATGATATTTTATGCTCTACTGTAGATGATAAAGTTTCATGGTATATCAACCTGGACGGAAACGGAAATTTCAGCTCCGAGCAAATAATAGCAGTTACTGCAGACGGCCCTTATTCGGTGCATGCAGCTGATATTGACGGAGATGGTGATCTTGATATCATATCAGCTTCAAAATGGGATCATAAAATTGCTTGGTATGAAAATACAGACGGGCTTGGAAATTTCGGAAATGAAAATATAATTTCAAATACAGCATCGTTTGTCGCATCAGTATTTTCATGTGACTTGGACACAGACGGAGATAATGACGTTCTTACTGCTACAAACTCTATGTCTGAAGATAAAATTTCATGGTTTGAAAACATTGACGGTGCCGGGGGGTTTGGAGATGAACAAATTATTGATAATTCTGAAAATATTAATTCAATCTATGCATCAGATATAGATAATGACGGAGATATTGATATTTTAATGACTGATGATGAAGAAAATAAGCTGGTATATTACATTAATGAAGACGGAAGCGGGAATTTCGGTAACGAACAAATAATTTCTGATATTGAAGAAGAACCAAAATCAGTATATGTATGTGATATTGACGGCGACGGTGATCAAGATGTGATTACATCTTCAAAGGGTTCAAGTCCGCAATACAGTAAAGTTGTCTGGTATGAAAACGCTCCTGCCCCTATTATCATATGGCAACCTGAAAATAAGAGTATTTGTAATAATTCAAATACAATTTTTCAAATTACGGCAAATTATGTGTTTGACTATATTTGGCAAATTGATGACGCTTCAGGATTTACCGACCTAGAGAACAATTCAACTTACTCGGGTGTTAATACAGATATTTTACAAATATCAAATGCCACAAATGATATGGAAGGCAGGCTATATCGTTGTATCATTTCAAATCCGACAGATACTCTTATCTCAAATCATGCGGTCTTAACTTTCATTGAAGATGTTGAAAGTCCGATAATTACATCATCTCATTATGATCAGATCATTTCTGCAGGTAATAATTGTGATTCAAACCTTCCTGATTATACAGTATATGTGACCGCTTATGATAATTGCGATACAAATATTGATATTACCCAATCTCCTGTTGCAGGAACAATTATATCAGGTCCTATAAATGAAGTTTTTTTAACAGCTACCGATGATGACGGTAATTATGATGAAGTTTCATTTAATGTGGAGGTTGTGGATAACACTAATCCGGTTATTACATCAGTACATACAGACCAAACTATGGGAGACGGAATTATTTGTGAAATAGAATTACCTGACTATACAGGAGATGTTGCAGCAATAGACAATTGTGATTCAGAACTTAATATAACACAAACACCGAATCAAGGAACAATTGTTTCAGGATTAACTAATACCGTTACTTTAAAAGTAACAGATGATGTCGGTAACTATGATGAAGCTATTTTTAATGTTGAAGTTACAGACAATACAGATCCTACGATAACTTGCATTGAATATCAAGTTGTTATGGCAGGTGAAGATAATACTTATACAATTCAAGGAACAGAATTTGACCCAGTTTTAACAGAAGATAATTGTAGTTCACTTAGTGTTATTAATGATTTTAATGTAAGTTCTAAATTAGACGGAGCAAAACTCCCACTTGGTCTGACTGAAATAATTTGGACCGTAGAAGACGAAGCTGGAAATACAAAATCATGTAATTTTTATGTGTTCGTGAATGATTATATTGGTATTAACAACAAACAACATAAAAATATTACAATCTCGCCAAATCCCACTTATGGAAAATTTACTGTACAATTTGAAGAAGTTTTGAATTTTCGTAGTGTAAAATTGCAAATTACAGATGTAAGCGGTAAAATTTTAATTGAAAAAATAAACGTTCTACAAACAGAAGTAATTGACATGTCCGGATTTTCAAATGGGACTTACATAATCAGTATTCAAACAGATAAAGAAATACTTAAATCAAAGATAATAAAAGAATAAAAGTTTTTAACATCAAAATAAAAAACATTAAAACGCTTTCTATTCAAACCGTTGCAGCTTAAATACAAAATATCATTTATTACGAAATTCTCAAATATTTATGAAGCTGAACGGACAGGTTCCATTTCGGATGTTTTTTAATGTATTCAATAATTCTGGGTGTATTTTCTTCGCGACGGCTCCATTCCGGCTGAAGATATAACAGGCAATTATCGGAAACTTTTTTTGAGCAATTTTCCGCCCATAAAATATCATCATCATTAAAAATAATAACTTTCAGTTCGTTTGCCGCTTTGTAATTTTGCGGCAGAGGCGGTTTTTGTTTTTTAGGCGACAGACAGACCCAATCCCATTTTCCGCTTAAAGGGTAGGCACCCGAAGTTTCGATAAAGGTTTCAAGATTTTTTTCTTTTGCTTTTTTGCACAAATAATCCAAATCGTAGCTCAAAGGTTCTCCTCCCGTTACAACAATGGATTTGGCTTCCGAGCGGTATGCTTTTTCAATAATATCATCGGTTTCCGCCAAAGAATGGATATCGGCATTCCACGAAACTTTGGTGTCGCACCAACTGCAACCGATATCGCAGCCGCCTATGCGAATAAAATAAGCTGCTTTTCCCGTGTGAAACCCTTCTCCCTGAATGGTGTAAAACTCCTGAATTAATGGTAGTTTTCTTCCTTTTTCAAAAATATCTTTCATTTAAAATAACTAATTTGAGCCTGCGAAGGTTTAAATTTTTACTGAATTCTGAAAATAAATTATCTTTGAGGGTTGAAAAGATTGAAGAAGATTGAATGAGATTGAAGAAGATTGAATGAGATTGAAGAAGATTGAATGAGATTGATGAAAGATTGAATGAGATTGATGAAAGATTGAAATTAAATAATTATAACAATTAAATGTATCGTAATGAAGAAACTGATTCTGATTTTAATACCGTTCCTTTTAATTTATTCGTGTAAAACAGTTAAAACTGAAAAAGATTATTTGATAAAAGCATACATAACCGGATATTTTGACGGCGAAGTTGTGCTTAATAAAGTTCGAAACGGAAAATTGATTCCGATTGATTCGTTACACATGAAAAAGAGTAAGTTTAAGTTTAAACATGTAAAAATCAATACTCCTGAGATGTTTTGGTTTGTGATTGATAAAGGAAATTTGATCATTCAATTTTTTGCCGATCCGCATGATATGCAAATTAATGCCGACTTTAATAATCAAGGAAAATTAGAAGTGCAGGGTTCGAAAACGCATGCCGAATATGTTTCTTTTTTGGAAAATAACTCGATTTATGAAAATAAACAGTTGAAAATTAATGAGCAAAAGGATTTGGCATATCGGAATAATGATACTTCACTTTTAAAGAGCTTGGATTCGGTTTCAAACAGTATCGTAACGGAACAAATTGAGTTTGCTGAAAAATATGCTTTTGAAAATAATAAGAGTTACGTTTCTTTGTATCTGACTTTAAGTAATTTAAGCGATTATTTAAAACTTTCGGAACTGGAAAAAATTTATAATAATTTTGGCGATACTTTAAAAACATCCCCTTATTATCTTGAATTAAAAGATTTTATAAGGACAAAAAAAAATGTCCGAATCGGGAAACAATCTCCTGATTTTTCATTGCCGGATTCTTCGGGAACATCAGTTTCATTGTCATCTCTGCAAGACAAATATGTTTTACTTGCTTTTTCGGCATCGTGGAACGGTTACAGCAGAAAGGACAATAAAAATATGAATAAACTGTATAAAAAATTTCAAGAAAAAGATTTTGAAATCTATCAGGTTTTTGCGGAAAATGATATTCGACAATGGAAAAATGTCATTAAGACGGATGATTTAAATTGGATAACAACTTCTGATTTAAAAGGTTTAGATTCTGAAATTTTGCAACTTTACGGCATAAGAAAATTACCCTATTATTTTTTATTGGATAAAAAAGGAATTATCATGTCATCGGGTGATGATTTGAATGAGATTTTATCGGAGATTGATACATTGGTTGAGAATTAAACAATTTATTATTGCTTGATATCTGAACAAGGATAAGTTGCATAGCACTTCAAAAGTGCTTTGCAACTGAATTTGTAAATCAAAATAAAGCTTATTTTCTTATTTAAAACTTCAAAGAAGCAATGACATTGATAAAACCCATATCACTGTCAATCATATTTATAACCGGTTTTTTAAGATAATTATCAGTGTCGTAATATGTTTCATCAGAAATTTTAGTAAGTATTCCTATATACGGATTTACTTCTGCAATAACATTCAGATGTTTTGTCAGTTTCCATTCAAATCCGGTAACGAAATTAATGCCCAATTTAAGATATTTTCCTTTTGAGTAAGGTGCTTTTGTATTAGGGGATAAAAATTTGTATTCGGTATAGTAGTCACTGTTGTCAAAATTCATTGTATCAGATTTTACGGCTTCTCGGAAAAGATAAGTCTCATCGTGTTTGTAATAACCGAAATTTAAATCGGCACCGATTATCCAAGTTCCGATTTTCGTCTTTTTTGTTTTTTCAAGTCCGGTTTTTAATGTCAGAAGGCAACTGTTATGATAATCAAAGCGTTTCATAACCGTTGTATCGGTTATTTTTACGATTTCACCGTCATAAAGATAAATTTCTTTAGTTATTTGATCTTTTGTGTAATACGCCCCTCCGTTTAGTGAAGAAAATTCGGGTAATACCGATAAACCGATGCGATAATTAAACCGGTTTCCGTAATGTTTGTATAAAACGGATGCCGAAGGAATATCTTGAAATGTTCCCGAAAGCATACTCGCTAAAAAAGGCGAAATGTTAATTCCTATTGAATTGTGTTTCAGCGTGTCGGCATTTTCATTGGGATGTTTGATGTTTTGAGTATGAGCATTTATGCTTAAGCTGACAAGGATAACTATGATTGTTAAATATTTCATTTGAAATGTTTTTGGGTTTATATGAAACTTAACGAAAAATGAATTATCTTATTATATCTTTTTCTTTTTTAATAATTGTTATCAGATAAAAATTTCATTAAAGGGTTAATATATTTAACCTGACAGGTTTTCAAAACCTGTCAGGTTTGACAGTTTGGATCATCCTTTTTTAACCCAAGTAATCCGTTTATCAACCGTATATTCAATTTTTTCACTTTCGATTAACCAGCGAATGATTTTCAATATTTTATCTTCATCGCATTTGATATTATCGGTAAGTTCTTCAACGGTAACAGGATTTTCTTTCAATATTTTTTTAATGCCTTCATTAATCATATCGAATTCGTAATTACTGATATTTAACTTGTTACGTCTTCTGCAAACATCACATTCACCGCAACGGTAGGGATTTTTTTCACCGAAGTAAGACAATAAAATTTGACTTCTGCATTTGGCTTTGCTTTCGGCATAGTGTATCATTGCTTCGGCACGTTTTACATAGCGTTCTTTGCGATCTTGATATTGCTCTTTTGATATTAATAAATTTTTCTCTTCTAAACGTTCCGAAATAAATATTATAAACGGCATTTTTCTTTGCGGAATGTATTTAATAATTTTATGCTCTGCTAATTTTTCAAGGTATCCGTAGACAAGCTCCGGTTTTGAATGTGCTTTTTTTGCCAAATAATCTTCATCAATTGAGGTATAATTTGAGAATAATCCGGTGTAACTTCTTAAAATTAATTTTATGAAATTATCAAAATGCTTATTTGCCACTTGGTAACGGTATAAATCTTCACGGTCAACCGTAAAATGGACTTTTGAAGGAGTAAAATCATCTTCCGTAAAATCCAAATATGCTTCATTTTTCAGTATTTTCAGACTGCTTAACACGGTTTGGATCGGTAATTTAAATTTGCTTACAAAATCACGCATACTGAAAGCCCTGATGAAGTTTTTTCCTTCACCGACAGGGATTTGATAATAATTGCAAAGCGCGGAATAAATCCGTTTTATTTCCGGAATTTCAGGAAAACTTGATTTTAAACGTTTTTCAAAATTTAATTTATCGGCTTTATGAAACAGTAAGACAGCATAAGCTGTTTTTCCGTCGCGACCGGCCCTGCCTGCTTCTTGAAAATAAGCCTCGGGTGAATCGGGCAAATCAATATGCACGACAAATCGAACATTATGTTTGTCAATTCCCATACCGAAAGCATTGGTTGCAACAATCACACGCGTTTCTCCGGTTTTCCAACGTTTTTGCTTACTGTCTTTTAGTTTGGCATCAATTCCCGCATGATAATAATCGGCATTTACTCCTTTACTCAGCAGATATTTTGAAATTTCAAAAGTTTTTTTTCTGCTTCTGACATAAATAATTCCGCTGCCGGGTTCTTTTAGGACAATTTTTAAAAGGTATTTTAATTTGTCTTCGACTTCACGAACGATGTAAATAAGATTTTTTCGTTCAAAACTTTTCTGAAAAAGATTATGTTCTTTAAACAAAAGTTTGTTTTGAATATCTTCGGCAACTTTCGGAGTTGCTGTTGCCGTCAGTGCAATAAAAGGCACATCGGGTTTGACCTTACGGATGTTTGCAATGTTCAGATAAGACGGACGAAAATCATATCCCCATTGCGAAATACAGTGTGCTTCATCCACGGCAATATAATTGACAGTCATATCCGGTAAACGTGTTAAAAACAGACGCGTTGCCAAACGTTCGGGCGAAACATATAAAAATTTATAAGCACCGAATACGGCATTATTTAGGACAATATCAATTTCATCTTTTGACATTCCGGAATAAACGGCTGCTGCTTTTATATCTTTTTCATGCAAATTTTCAACCTGATCTTTCATTAAAGCAATCAGCGGCGTAATTACTAAACAAAAACCTTCTTTCGCTAATGCCGGAACTTGAAATATCACTGATTTACCGCCGCCTGTCGGTAATAACCCGAGGACGTCTTTTTGGTCGTCGGCAAAGGATTTTATAATTTCTTCCTGCAAAGGTCGAAACTTTGTGTATCCCCAATATTTTGTCAGTATTTGTGTGTAAGTGCTCAAAGTATTGATTTGAAAAACTAAATATAAAGCATTTTATTTATTCGACAAAATTCCGATTTTTTGAAACAGAAAAAATTGCGGCGAAACGAATTTATTGTATTTTTGAAAAAACATTAAAAATGAAATCTGAGAACGGTAAAATTAAGGTCGGGCTTGCACAAATTGCACCTGTTTGGTTAAATAAAGAAAAAACAAAAGATAAAATTCTCAGGTACATCAATAAAGCCGGAGAAAGTAATTGCGATTTAATTGTTTTCGGAGAGAGCCTGTTACCCGGATATCCCTTTTGGCTTACACTGACAAATGCATCTGAATTTAATTCAAAGATGCAAAAAGAAATTTTTGCTCATTATTTTAAAAATGCCGTTCAAATTGAGAAAGGTGATTTAGATGAAATAAAAC
>JANTGL010000067.1 GCA_024762915.1 Bacteroidales bacterium
TTCGAAAGATACAGAATTGAAACTTACAAAGAAGCCGGTTGGAAACCGTATATTATTGCAGCAATGATTTTTGCGGGCAAATTTAAAAATCCGGGGAATACGTTGAATCAAATTCTGAAACAAAACAGAAACAGAATTTTTAAATAAACTATGCTGTTTTAATGATCTTAAAAATTGAATATAATAAGCATTGATTTAATTATTTATAATGATTATTTATAATGATTATTAATAATTTCATTTTTTACTTTTTATTATCAATTTCTGTTTATATTTGTACTAATTATAAACTTAAAAATCATATAAAATGGCAAGAGTAGTAACAGAGCCCTGCATCGGCTGTAAAAGCGGTGAATGCGTTGAAGTCTGTCCGGTTGATTGTTTCTTCGATATAGGGAATATGTTAGTTATTAACCCTGAAGAATGTATTGATTGTGCAGCATGCGAAGATGTTTGTCCGGTAGAAGCAATCGTACCTGATGACGATGCTAACGAAAAATGGATAAATATAAATGCTGAAACAGATTTTGATTCAGCAAAACATGTAACTTCACAAGAAGAAATTGAGAAACCTTAAAAAAACATTTTTTTAGAGAATTTTTTATTCGTGCCGTGGGTTATAGCGGCACGATTTTTAACTTCATGCTTCACTTTTTTAATTCATAATGACCGCCGTTTAGATGTTTTCCTCTGCAATCACAAATTGTAAATAAATTACTTTTAACCCAAATTAAATTCTTCTTGTTTCTGCGATACCAACGTAAAACTGCTTTCTGAAATTTTATTCTGTTCCGGTAATCTTTTCTTACAAAATTCCAATAACTGCAATAACCGCATCCGGTTTTATCAAATTTAATTCCGGCTAAATCAAAAACGGGAATATCAATAATCTCTATTAAAGCCGAAAGAGCAATATCTGCAACTGTATATTTACCTCCAAAATTTGGGACATATGCATCTGTTTCAGTCGTATCATTCAATTTGTCTATAAGAACCGGTACAATTTCTAATTTTTGTTGAACAACTTTCCAAAATATACCGTTGTTATTTTCATTAAAATCAGCTGAAATATACGGCATTTCTGTAATATATGTCAAACTGTCAACTAATTTCGCATTATTATTTTGAGAAAAAGCGACAAAATTTAAAAGTAAAAATATGAATGTAACATTTTTCTTCATACAATTATAATATTAACATCCTTCGCAGAACAAAATCTCACAAATAATTCCGAAATTTCATTTAATTCATCCTCAAAACCGGAATGCCCTCCGAAATTTATCACAATTAAGAAGATTTTTGAGGTATTTTCGGTAATCATTGTTCGAATGCTGTCGGAAGTCGGGCTGCCGAATGCGGATTTTTCATCTCTGAAAACAGGCAAATTCTCAATGTTCATCTTGCCTCTGCCGATGGCTTCGTAATCTTCGCCTGCTTTGCCCAAATCAAAAATAATATTTCCTTCAATTTTTGGTTCATCATAGCCGCCGATGGAATAAGCGGTTTTTACCGATGCCAAATTAATCGTATCCACCAAATTGCTGATTTGATAAATGCCCTTGCCCTTGATAATTCTGCGATGTAATGCTTCCGCAGAAAGTCGATATCGAGCGGGTTCTTTGCCCAAAGCTTTGTATGCCTCACGCGAACTGTGAATTTGAGGAATATCTTTAACGGTATCAATCGGTATTCCGGAAATTCTTTTAATTTCCTCACTTATTGTCTGTTGTAAGAATATATTTTCTTTTGCAAAAACAACATCGGCTGAAATTAATCCCAATTTTATCTCAGGAACCAAACTTTTAATTGTATCTGAAATACTGACCATTTTTTAATTACGAATTATTTAATTACGAATTACGAATTACAAATTTTCAATTATCAATTATCCATTTTCAATTGTCAATTATTCATTTTCAATTGTCAATTATTCATGACTTTTAAGATATTCAATAATCATATTCGGAGCTTCTTTACTTCTTGCATATTCTGACAGAGACAAGTTTTTATATTTTATTTTTGTATTTGCTCCGTTTTCGACCAATAATTTAATCATAGCAAGTTTTTTTCTGTTTATTGCAATTGTTAATGCTGTTTCACCGTATTTACTTTTATAGTTAATATTTGCCCCGAGATTTATAAGTGTTTGTGCAGAAATATATTTGTCGAATTTTGCAGCATTCATTAAAGGGGTATCTTTAAAATAACCTGTATATTCCATATTTGCTCCTGCTTTTATAAGTATTTTTATAATTTCATCATTGTCAGTATTTACCGCAATTAATAATGCAGATTTATCAGTCCAATCTTTTGTGTTCGGATTTACTTTTTCCGTATTCAAATAATAATCAAGAAAATCTATTTTTTGACTTTTTATAATTTCAAATAATACCGGACTTTTAATACCTCCGCAATTTTTATGAATATTGATACCGGCTTCTTTCAATTTTACTACTGTTTTTATATCACCGTATTTAATTGCACCGTATATTAAAGGACAATCATCAGAAAAATCGCCTCGTGCCGAATTATTTAAACCGTTTTTTAACAGATAAGATAATAATGTATCGTTGCTGAAAATTTTTCTGTAATTTAACGGATAGGCATTTACATCAGGATGTAATCTCATAAGTCTGTTAAGCGTTTGTGCATCATTAATCGTAAAATTGATATCGATTGTTTTCGGATTAACACCTTGTTTAACAAGTTTTTCAATTAAATCAATATCTTTACTTAATGATAAATCAATTACGGAAATATCACAATGATGTTGAATAAGCAAATCAATAATATCTTCTGAATTATTTGTAAGGGCTAAATTTATCGGATACATTCCGGCTTTAGATGCTTGATTTACATCCGCATTCAGTTCAATAAATTTATTTACGATTGTTCTGTTTTTGGTATTAACGGCTTCCAAAAATGCGGTTGATGTCGTAGTATAATGTCGGTATTTATTATTGTAAAAATACTTAATTACGGGGATATACGTTCCCAATTTTCTCACGGAATATTTATATTCAATACTGACATTCGGATTTGCTCCTTTTTTTATCAGATATTCAGCATTTTGAATTATTTCTTCTTCAGTATATTTTTCACTTTCAAGCATCATATTAAATAATGCCAAGTCCAAGCTGTCATCCGAAATTTCAATTTTTGTAAAATCTTGTTTTTTAAACTTATTTTCGGTTTCCGGAATTAAAGTTTTGATTGTATCAATTTTTATTTCTGCAGCAGAAGACGCATTTTCCGTGCTTGCATCGCAAGCAATTTGGTTTACTGAAAAGAGGGTAAATAATAAGATATAAATTGTTTTCATCTGTCTGAATTTTGATTGTTTGTTTTATCCGGCTATGCGTCATACTGAACTTGTTTCAGTATCTTATTATGTCTATACCTTGCATAACAAGGAGATTTTGAAACAAGTTCAAAATGACAAGCACATATTAAATATTCGTGTTGCATTGTAAGATGACACGATAAAACCGCAAAAATTTATAAGTCAAGTTTTCGTTTCAGAAAGTTTCCTTTAGAAACAGTATTCATCAATTGTTCATTTTTTAAAACAAGTTCGCCGTTTTTAATGATGTATTTCGGCTTTCCCTTAATTGTAATTCCTTCAAAAATATTCAAATCGCAATTTTGATGATGCGTTTCAGCACTGACAATTTCTTCAACTTTATCATCCCAAATAATTAAATCGGCATCCGAACCGACTGCAATTTCGCCTTTTTTAGGATACAAACCGAAAATTTTTGACGAATTGGTCGAACTTATTTTTACAAATTCATTCAAGGAAATTTTTCCGGTCAAAACACCGTAAGTATAGAGCATACTTAAACGATGTTCAACACCGCCGGCTCCGTTGGGTATCTTTCTGAAATCATCTTTACCGAGCAATTTTTGTTCATAAGTAAACGGACAATGATCTGTCCCTGTTGATAATAAAACATTATCAGACAATGCTTTCCAAAGTTGTTCATTATCTTCTTTTTTTCGCAAAGGCGGACTGAAAACATATTTTGCCGTATCTTCAAAACTGCCTTTTAATTTTTCATCATCAAGCAATAAATATTGCGGACAGGTTTCGGCATAAACCGGTAAAGCTCTTTTTTGAGCATTTTTAATATATTGAATGGATTTTCCGGCAGAAATATGAACAAAATAAACTTTGCATCCGGTTTTTTCGGCAAATTGAATGACTTTTTTCACTGCCTCGGCTTCGGTATAATCCGGTCGGGAAAGTGCATGGTATTCCGGACTTGTTTTCCCTTCTTCAAACAATTGATTACGCAAATTCTCAATGTCGTCGCCGAGTTCCGCATGCACCGTAAGTAAAGCTCCGACTTCGGCAACTTCCAGCATCACTTTAAATAATTCGTCATCTTCCAAACCGATACTTTTTTTATAAGCCGTGTAAACTTTGAAGGACGTAATTCCCTGTCGGATGCATTCTTGTATTTCTTTTTGTAAATTTTTATGCCATGAAATTGGTGATACATGAAACGAATAATCCGTCAGGCATTTTTCGGCTTCTTTTTTTCTTTCAGCCAATGCATCCGGTAAAGATTGTCCTTTTTTCGGGGTAACAAAATCGATTAAAGTTGTTGTACCGCCGTATAATGCGGCTTTGCTTCCGGTAAAAAAATTATCGGAAGAATAGCCGGCAAAAGTCGGTAAGTGCATATGGACATGCGGGTCGATACCGCCCGGGAAAATATAATTGCTTTCGGCATCTATAATTTCGGCATCGGCGTCTGTAACATTTTCCGAAATTTTAATAATCTTTCCTTCGGAAATTAAAATATCTCCTTTGAAGATTTTTTCAGAATTTACAATAGTTCCGTTTTTAATTAATAGTTTCATATGTCTTTTTTGATAATTTTCAAAAGTCATATAGCCTGACTATCGCAGGCAGGGAACACCCGCTTATAAGTTTCTTAATATTTGCGAGCAATAATCATTTCCTTATGTATTATTCTTTTTTTATGGGTGTTTCATGCATTGGATTGTTTTTCAAGTACTTTAATATAATTACCGTCTTCTTGTTTTTGGAAACCGATTTTTTTCAAATATTTCACATGATTAAAGGATTGCGGAAAAACAATAATTTGTTCAATACCGTCTTCAATAAATCGATTTCGGATTCTTTTATACACAAATTTTGCATTTTTATAATCTCTGTATTGCGGAATAACAAAATCCAATCCGACTTTTAATGTTTTCTTATCAATTTTATGTGCCAAAAATATTCCTGCCACATTCATATTTCTTAAAACAAAAAAACTGACTGTATTTAAATCGGCTTTATAAGTGAAACCGGGAAAAAATTTCTGAATTTCTTTATCGTAGAATTTCAGAAAATTCATAAGATATTTATTACTCCCTCGAACTTCCAAAGTTGTAAAAAGTTCTTTTTTCGTATAAATTCTCATCAGATAAAAGATATCCGTTAATACGATAAAACCGTTTAAAAATGCAACCGGATATGCATGTATCAATATACCGTATGTCGTAAAAATTGCTGCACCGACAAGGTTTACCCAACGAAATTTTACGATTGAATTCAAAGTCATTGATGCGGCAATGATGATCGATGCCGTGTATCCTATAATTTGTAAAATGTCCATTTTTCTTAATTAATAATGAATAATTAATAGTTAATAATTTTTTTATGTTATTTGTTTTTTAACGATGTATTGATACTTGATGTCAGCATTTTAATTAATTCTGTTATGTCCTTTTTTAAACTTTCCGAAAGAAAAATATCAATATACTCGGATTTTTCTAGCAAATCAAGCCAATAACGTGTTTCATTTGCCTCTTTTAATGCAATACGAAATTTATGTATGAAATCATTTTTAGACTCGGCGTATTCCGCTTCACTGATTAATGCACCGATTGAAGTCCCCGACCTCAAAATTTGTTTACTTAATACAAATTCTTTATTCTCAGAAATAAGAAATTTACTGAGATTAACAATTCGCAAAGCAAAATCAAAACTTTTATTTTTCAAAATATTCTTTCCCATTATTCACTATTCATTATTCACTATTCATTATTCACTATTCATTGTTGATTATTCATTCTTTCCCAAAGTCTTACTGCCTGCTCTTGAGCAAATTGCATAATTTCTTGTTCATCAACTGTTTGAATAATTTTATCTTTTACAATTAATTTTCCGACGGAAATAACATGTTGAACTTGACTTGCATCAAAACCGAAAACAAAATGCCCGAGAAAGTTATCTTTATTAATCGGTGTCGGAGATTGATAATCCAAAACAACCAGATTATTGTCACCGTCGCCTGAAAAATTATTTTCTGCCAAATAGTGATGCACATTTCTGAAACGATTGTAGATACCGGGATAATCAACAATATCGAATGCCTGCCCTACAAAAAATGCTTGTTGTGCCGAACGCAACATATCGCTGTGCATACCGTCTGTTCCGAGCATTAATTTTTCGCCCGAACCTTCGGCGTTAAAAAAACCGACATTATTATTCAAATTACTTTCGGTATTTTGCACCACCCAAGCATTTGAGTTTTTAATGATATCTTTCTCATTATCGGAAAGATGCAGACAATGCCCGAGAATTGTTTTGGAATTCAAAACATCATAATCGTTTAAACGTTCGATGACACGTTTTCCGTAATTAATCAACGAATGGTCTTGGTCATAACGATCTTCCGCAACATGAATATGAAAACCGCTGTTGTATTTGTGCATTAAGTCCGCCGCTTTTTTCATACTGTCGTTACCTACGGTAAATGATGCGTGAAGTCCGACAAGTGCCTGATTATTTTTGAGATAATGTTCTGTTTCAGCCAATCCTTGCTCGGTTTTTTCTTGTCCGTCGCGGTCGGTTATTTCATAACATAAAAGATGCGAAACCCCTACTCTGTCAAAAGCTTTTGCGATAATTTTCAAAGAACCTTCGATAAAATTCGGTGATGCATGATGATCGATTGCAAAAGTTGAACCGGCTTTGGCACAGGCGATTGCCGTAGCTAAAGCACTTGCTTCAATCATATCTTTATCCAGCGATTTATCCAAAGTCCACCAAATATATTTCAGGATTTCATAGAAATTTTCCGGATTTTTTTTCGGAGCACCCATACCTCTTGCCAATGCGGAATAAACATGATGATGCCCGACAGCAAAAGATTTTGTAACAATTTTTCCGGAACAATCAATAATTTCTGCTTTGAGACCCTGCGGGTTTTGGAAACCCGAAGGGTTTTCCGATGAAAATAAAATTTTTCCGTTTATACCTTTTTCAACAAGAATATCTGTTTGTATAAAATCAAGTGTCTGCCAATCAATAAATGTTGCGTTTTTTAAAAGTATCATAGGGTATCTTTTTAAAAATCATAGGATTACTCAAAACTTTATCTAGATTTATTACTTTACTAAGTTTCAAATTCCAAAAGTGCAAATAATTTTCGTTTTAACAGAGAGGAAAGACTGATATTTCTGCTCATTGTAAATAAAACTCAGAATTACTTGAATTTACGAAAAAAAATAGTACCTTTTAAGCTTCAAATAAAAATAAGGATATAATAAAAACTAAAACCGGTTGAAATAATCTGCGAAATCATACACAAAAGTTACCGATTAAACAAAAAAATAAATAATAAAACATAAAAATTATGAAAAAAATTATATTACTAATCATTATCGGTTTTGTATCGTCAACACAACTTTATTCTCAGCAAAGTAAAACCGGTCCTGTCAGACCAATAGGAGTCAGTAAAGGAATAATTGATAATAATCGCAAAAGTGCAATAATAATTAGCGGTGTACCTAGTTATTTATGGCATCGCGGCTGCGGACCGACATCTTTGGGAATGTTAATAGGGTATTATGACACACACGGATTTTCTGATTTAATTAAAGGGATTGCCTCAATACAAACTAATGTTGTTAATGATGCTATCGCAAATGATGAACATTACAATGACTATTCTCTTCCTTTAGATTATTATCCTAATATAGAACAAGACAAATCTGATTTAGGCGGTGCTCATACTTCAGATTGCATAGCTGATTTTATGGAAACATCTTGGAGCAGCAAATCAAACTATTGGGGTTGGTCATGGAGTTATAAGATAGATGATGCTTTTAGGGATTATGTCAATATGCAAAATAGTGAGTATGAAACTTTTGAAGCTTTTGAATATTTTTCTGCTTCGACAAGTTGGGCTATTTTTACTAATGAAATAAATAACGACAGACCTGTAATATTAGTTGTTGATTCAGACGGAGACGGAAGCACAGATCATTTTGTAACGGGTATCGGATACGATGACAGCAATAAAAATTATGCCATTTATGATACTTGGGATAGAAATATACACTGGTATCAATGGAGAAAACTATCAACAAATTATAGCTGGGGAATATATGGTTTTAATATACTGAAATTTCAATTTAACATTTCTGCTAGTGCTGATCCTACTGCCGGCGGAACCATAAGCGGAGCGGGAAATTATGATTACAATCAAACTGCAAATCTGACAGCAACTGCATCAACAGGTTATGATTTTGTAAATTGGACAGAAAACGGTACAGAAGTTTCAAGCAATCCCAATTACAGTTTTACTGTAACAGACAAAAGAACACTTGTTGCAAATTTTAAATCAGTATCTTCAATTGTTGATTTTAAAAAAAAATTTGTATTCAGCATTCATCCGAATCCTTTTTATGACAATGTAACTATTGAATCAGAAGGAAATAATAATGCAATTAATTTTGAGATTATTAATGCAATCGGACAAGTAATTTACAAAGGAAACTTTGTTAAGAATACAATAGTTCAAACAACCGGTTTTACAACAGGTGTTTATCTGATTAAATTTTATAATGGTAAAACCCTCTGTTTTAAGAAAATAATTAAAAAATAAACTGTTAGAGTAATGAAAATTACAAGTAAATTGAAATACTGCTACCGTTTAATTTCGCACAAAAAATATGCAATCAACAGACACAAAAATTTAAACGAGTCTGCTCCGATTTTGAGTGGTCAGAAGGTATTTTTCAATAATACTCCGTTAAAACTTCTTGGTATAAAAATGACAATAGGGCTTAGAACCTTTATGTTCGTAATAATCCTGATGATAGTCTTCAGCTTTCCAAAATTTATTGGCTTTACTTAGATTGGTCGCAACTTTTACGCCTTTATTTTTCAGAATGTTAATAACTTTTTCGGCAATTTTTTTTTGTTTTTCGGAAGTATAAAAAATTTCGGAACGGTATTGATTGCCGATATCAGGTCCTTGCCGGTTAATTTGTGTGGGATCGTGTGTTTCAAAAAAGAGTTTTACAAGTTCTTCATAAGTAACAACTTGCGGATTAAAAACAACTCTCACGGCTTCGGCATGTCCGGTTTTATGACTGCACACTTGCTCGTAAGTCGGATTTTCGGTATGTCCGCCGATGTACCCGACATCGGTAGAGATGACACCTTTTTGTTTTTGCAACCAATATTCCGTTCCCCAAAAACAGCCGGAAGCAAAAATTGCCGTATCTTTTTCAGGCAACTTTTCCGAAGTTTGAAACTTCGGTAAAGTGAGAGGTGTAAAAGAAAGTGAAACAGAGTTGACACAATGTCTTGTATCCTTGTCGGTAAAACCTTCACCGATAAATACATGCCCGAGATGTGCTCCGCAATTGGTACAAACAATTTCCGTTCTTCTGCCGTCGGCATCGGGAATACGTTTTACGGCACCTTCTATTTCATCGTCAAAAGACGGCCAACCGCAATGTCCGTCGAATTTTGCATCCGATTTGTACAAAGCCGTACCGCATTGTTTGCAATTATAGGTTCCTTCTTCAAAAAAGTCATTGTATTTTCCCGTAAAGGGTCTTTCGGTTCCTTTATGAAGGATAACACGTTCTTCTTCAGGCGTTAATTTATTGTATGTCATATTTTTATGTTCTGTGTTATTTTCAGCAGTATCCTTTGTATTTTGACAACTTACGCTTGTCATAACAAAAAAAAGAATGAGCAAATTTAATAATTTCATCGGCAGGATTTTTAATTTAACGAATAAATAAGGATATTATTATCTTTATTTATTTTAAATTGTAAGAAAAACAAACTTATTTAAGTTCTAAAAAATATGTAGGTTTGCAAATTCAAAATTTAAAAGTTTAAAAAGTGGGGAAATTTACAAATATTGTGTTTTTTATTTTGCTTATGTTTTTTTCAAATCAACTATATTCGCAAAACAGTTCAGAGGTCATTACAAAAGAAAAACAATCCTATGTATTCGGGCAAATTTATACCGGTTTTTATAATTGTTTTAATAAAAACTATGTTCCGAAAACCGCTTTTGAGTTCAGTCAGGGAATTATCGGTTATAAAAAGAATTTATCCGAAAAATTAAGCGGTATTATTATTTATGACGTTACGCGAACAACTCATTTTTTTGAAATTACCGACACTGCCGGAAACCTGTTAAATTACAAGTATTTTGAAGGCAGCAAATATACGGCATATCTGAAAATGGCTGAAATAAAATGGAAGATAAACGACTTGTTTACATTCAGGGTCGGGCAATTGCTTAACACACAATATTTGACTTTTCAGGATAAATTTTGGGGGTTCAGGTATGTTGATGTTACCATGCAAGAAAAATTCAGGATGGGAATGCCGGCAGATTTCGGTGCTCAAATCGATTTTACATATAAAGATAAATTTGTAAATCAGTTTTCAGTTGTTAACGGCGAAGGACCTTTCAGGTATCAAGATGACAACGGGAAATTTTTATATTCAAATAATATTCAGTT
>JANTGL010000068.1 GCA_024762915.1 Bacteroidales bacterium
ATTTCGACCATACCGCCTTCCAAAAATTTAAAGAAGCGTTTTGCATGTTCTTTTTCATTGAGTGCCGTTTCCTCAAAAATGGCTGCAATTTGCTCTAAACCTTCTTTTTTTGCTTGTTTTGAAAAATAATCGTAACGCATGCGTGCTTGAGATTCGCCGGCAAATGCTTTTAATAAATTTTGTTCTGTTTTTGTTCCTTTTAAACTTTTCATAATATTAAATTTTAAATGTATTAATTAAATTTCACTAAATTCTTCTTTATTTACTCCGCATGTCGGACAAACCCAATCATCCGGCAAGTCCTCGAATTTTATTTTTTCAATATTGTCATCGTAAATATGCCCGCAAACGGCACATTGATATACTTTTAATCTTTTCGTTTGCTTCTTCTCTTCTTTAATATAGGTCGGGGCATTTTTAGGTGCAACTCCCTTTCTTTCGGTTTTGTAAAAAGCATAAGTCATCGGTTCAAAAGTTTTGTCAATAATCTGAGCATCAACTAATTCTCCAATAAATAACCAATGCGAACCTTGGTCAATTTTTTCCCTTAACTCGAATTCAAACCAGGCAATACTGTCATCTAAAACTATGGGAACCCCTTTTTTGCCGTATTTAATATTAAAACCTTCTAATTTATTAAAATCTTTTCCGCTTTTAAAACCGAAATTTCCGAATGTCTCGGGTTTTGTTTTTTGATGTAATACGGAAACAGCAAAATTTTTATATTTTTTAATAAGTTTTTCTGTATAGTTATCCTTATTGCAGCTAATTGCAAATTTTATCGGATCAGACGTTATTTGAAATACCGTATTCGCAATGTATCCGTTGCCTTCTGTCTTATTCCCGGAACTGACGATGTATAATCCGTATGTGATATGATATAATGCTTCAATATTTATCATGTCTTTTTTGTGATAAATTTTAATTCGATTTATTCTTTTCTTTGCATGATTTGCAAATTCCTTTAATCATGACATCCGTTTGATTTAAAATGAAATCATCCAATCCTTTATATTTTAAATCTTTATAATTGTATTTGAAATCAAATATTTTCCCGCATTGAGTGCATTTAAAATGTCCGTGAATGTGATTCTGTGCATCGTATCTGATTTCGTTTTCTTCAATATTTACATTCTTGATAAGATGATGTTCTTCAAAAAGCTTAAGTGTATTATAAACCGTAGTTTTTGAAAGAGTTGGTATTTCTTTTGCTAACTTTTTATATACCGTGTCAACCGTAGGATGAATATTATTATTCAGAAGAAATTCATATATTTTAATTCTTTGCCATGACGGTTTTATGTCTGCTTTGAGCAATTCCGCACTTATATTTTGTATTATTTTCATAAATGTAATGATTACAAAATTAAAAACATTGCAAATTTACGACAAAGATTTTAATAATGCAAGAGGAATTAAGATTATTTTTTAAAATATCTTATAAAGATTTGATTATGATTTTTTTAATCAGAATTGAATTGTTTTATTTTTTCAGTCCTAAACTTATTACATCACCGGCATTATGTCTTGAAGTTAAAAAAATATCATACTTACTTTTCAAATGCTTATAAGTTTCTTTTACAACTTCATGTGTATTATTTACCGCAGAAATGTGGGAAAGCAGAATGGTTTTCAATTGAGGTGAAGCAAAATTTTCAACTAAATTCAAGGCCTGAAAATTTGACAGATGACCTTTATCTGAACTGACACGTTGTTTTAAATGATACGGATACAAACCGTTTTGAAGCATATCTTCATCATAATTACTTTCTAAAAAAACGGCATCACATTTTGAAAATTCATTGTTCAAAATGTCATCCGTTTTTCCGATATCGGTCATAATGCCGATATTTAATCCGTTAATCTCAATTCTGAAACTGTGCGGATCGGCAGCATCGTGATGTTTTTTAAACGGCAGAATTTTGATATTATCTATAACATAAGGTGTGTCGGTTTCAAAAAATCCGAAATTATCAGCTTTGTTTTTATCATAACATTTATGGTATGTTTTTTTTGAATAAAAAACCGGAATGCCTAATTTTTTAGATGTAACTCTTGCACCTTGCACGTGATCGGTGTGTTCGTGAGAAATAAATATGGCTTTTATTTTATTTTTATCCAACCCGGTTTCGTCTAAACGTTCAATTAATCGTTTGTAATATATGCCGATATCAACTAATACGGCTTTTTCTTCATTTCCGATATAATAACAATTTCCGTTACTCCCGGATGCTAATGCACAAATTTCTGTCATAAAATTTTTATGCAAAGAAAAGAAAAAGAATTAAAAAAAGAAGCTCCTGATTTCAAGAGCTTCTTAAATAATGTGTCTAATTAAAATTATTTAACAGGATCTGCCGTATCCCAGAATAACCTAGTTAATAAATCATCTCCGCCAATTGCAGCAGCAGCGGCAGTATAATTATCAGCATTTAATGTTTGCTCATTAATAGGATATGTAAACCTTGTAGGTACGGGACCACCGGTTGCAGCATCCGGAGCCTCATTCATAACCGGGAAGTCTAATCTTCTGTATTCGTTATATGCAACGAGACCTCTTGTATAGAATGAAATCCAAGCTTGGGTACCGATTGCTTCTTGCCAAGTTCCGAATGATGAATAATCACCTTTTTCGGTTAAATAAGCAGTAGCTTCGGGATCTGTTCCGCCCCAGTACAAAATAGATGCTCTTACGGCATTATTATAGGCTTCTTGTGCACCTTGGCCGACATTCATTGTTCTTGCAGCAGCTTCAGCAATATAAAATTCAACTTCCGAGTAGGTTAATAAAATACCCGGGAATGTAGCTACTTGAATATTGTCGTGAATGTGAGAAAAAGATGAATAAGCACTGCTGTATCCGTAATTACCTCCTACATACATAGAAGGAATATTCCCTGAGTCAACTGCAAAAATTGTGAACGGTACTTCTTTATAGACAGTAGAATCAGCATAAAACAGCCATCTTGAAACTTCGGTAATTGTTGTATCTTTTTTTGATCCGTCAGGATTCGTATAAAGATATTTAAAATCAATAGTACCTTGAAGATAATAATTTAATCTTGGATCCTTTAAATCATTAAGTTTGTCAACTATGGTATTTGCCAGAACAAAATCTTTACGTCCGCTCAAAATTAAATCTTCATAAAGCGGATTTGTATTCGGACTTGAACCTTGGTAGTTAAATAAAGCATTATCAGCAGCAGAGGTAAAAACACCGTCTGTTACGGCAGCTTCAACATTGGTTTTCGAATAATTAAAATCAACATCAGCTAAATTAATTGCAATTTTTAATTTTAACGAATTTGCAAATAACTTCCAAGCTGCTACATCACCTCCGTAGATTAAATCAGCGCTTCCGAAACTTCCGTCTGAAGCATCTAATCCTGTATAATCAGCATTTATTCGCGTTATTAAATCTTTGTAAATTGTAAGCGCATCATCATAGACCGGAGATATATTATCAATATCAAGTGCATCAGTGTATGGTATATCACCAAAGATATTAACCAAATTATGATACGTATAGACTTCCATAAGGTCAATTATCAATAATTTATTATTTCTTTGCACTTCTGTTTCGCCTGCAAATAGATCTCTAGTACTTATTAAAGTTTTAGCTTCATTAAGCGGTTTTAGAACTTGACGATAATAAACACCAAAAATGTTATCGGGGATAGTTCTGTTTACTATATCATAATTTGCTTCATCCGTATAAGTGGTCTCGGTCCAATATTGAGAAACAAGTTTCCAAATATTGAGATTTACGTTCGTACTGGAGATTTGATCAACCAGTTCTTTCTGAGCATTGGAGAATAGAAATTCTCCGTCAACAACTGTCGGGTTTTTTTCGTCCGTATTGAATTCTTCAAAGTTTTTTGTACAAGAAACAGAAAGAGTCAAAAGGACAATAAATATTATATATATTCTTTTCATGATATTTATTTTTCTTTTAATTAAAATGTTAAGTTAATACTGAATCCGATATTTCTTGCAGTAGGAAAGACACCGCTTTGCCATCCTTGAATATTCCCGGCACCTTGCGATGCTTCGGGATCGGCATGCGGTAACGCTTTATACATAATCCATAAATTCGACCCGACAACACTGATATTTGCATTAGATAATTGAAGTTTGTCGGTTATTGATTTAGGTAAATTGTATCCTAAGGATGCTTCTCTTAATTTAACATAAGTTGCATCATATACGAATCCTGCATTCGGGTTTTTAGACCATCCCCAAATTCGGTAGTCACCTCCGCTCATTCTTCGAGTATTTTGAGTATACGTATCATATTCACCGTCTCCGTTAGTATCTTCTCCTACAACTCCGTCAAGAATAAGTCCGCCACTAGCGGCTCCGTATCCGTTTGCCGGATCATAGCCGGGTAAATCAATATACGGGAATAATTCATTTCCGTCGGCATCATAAATCGGATCTCGAACAGGATTACCCAAATCGTTTAAATAATCAGTTTCTGCATAAAGACCCGTACCCATTCCGTACCATTGATCAAGGGAGAAAATACTTCCGCCCATTTGCATATCAATTAAGAAACTGGCAGTGAAATTTTTATATTGAATTGTATTTGTAATACCTGCATTCCAATCGGGTTGAACGCTTCCGATAACTTGATCGGATGTACCTGTTTTTTCGTAGTAACCGTTTGCACCTACAACTTTTTGACCGTCAGGTGCATATATATAATCAGTCCCTTGAATAACACCGTACGGTTCACCCTCTCTGGCATTAATGGTAACACCGCCTTGTAAAGAGGCTAGTTGAAGATTGTCAATATCATCACCGAGAGAAACTACTTTATTGATATTTTTAGACCAATTTAAAGTAATATCCCATGATAAATCTTTCTTTTTAACAACCGTTCCGCGTAACATTAATTCAATACCTTTATTTTCGACTTCTCCGATATTTACATATTTTGATGAATAACCGGTAACATAAGATACTGATAACGGTACAACTTGATCAATTGTATTTGTTTTGTATAAAGCCAAATCAAATCCCAATCTGTTATCAAACATGCTCATTTCCAGTCCGCCTTCGATACTTCCGGATATTTCAGGTTTCAAATCCGGATTATTTTTATATGACGGAAACCTGACTAATGTATTTCCGTTAAAAGGAGAAACAATTCGGTATGCATCTTCAACGCTTCCCCATGGTGCATCATTACCGACACTTGCATAGTTTAATCTTATTTTACCTAAATTTAACCAACTTTTATTAAGTATTTCTGAAAAAAGAAAACTAGCTGATACTGACGGATAAATATATGCATTATTTTCACTCGGTAATGTAGATGAAACATCTCGACGAACGGTTCCGTCGAGGAAGAACATATTTTTAAAACCTAATGATGCATTTATATACATACCGTTCACACCTATTGTTTGGTAACTGTCTTCCGGTGGTAACATCGGAGTGGCACTATTACTTAGAGCAAAAACTCCGGGTACAGCCAAGCCGCCGTTCGTTGAAGCATATACTTGATCTATTGATGTTTGTCGAAGATTTGTTCCCAACAATGCCGTTAAATTGATGTCATCGGTTAAATTTTTGTTAAATTTTAACATGGCATCAAAGTTCGTTTCAGTAAATAAAATTTGGGTTCTGGCATATCCTGACTGAACATCAGGACGACCGACACCAAATTCTCCTGCAACGGAACCGACCGCTTTACGTTCTTCTTGTAAAGTTGTATAGTGATCAACCGAATATTTTCCCATGAAGTTTAAAAAATTGTTGATTTTCCAATCCAATTGCAAATATCCGATCAAACGATTCCTTTCATCTGATTGATAGTTCTCATACCTTTGCCAATACGGATTATCCCAATATATCGGACTTAAATCATTCTCATCAACCGGGTTCCAAGTAATATTTTTATGTGTCAAATTATAAAACTCTTCTTGCTGAGCCATGTCAACACCCAGATTAAACCATTGACGGAAGGATGAAAGAATATTTTCATTATAACCGGTATGATTTCTTCCTACTACTTGATTGTTAGTATAATTTGCTGAAGCTGAAACTGTTAAATTATCTAATATATCGTAAGAACTGTTAAAAGCAACATTATTCTTTTTTAATGTACTGTTCGGCATTAAACCTGTTTCATCCGTATTTGTATAAGATAATCTGAATGTACTGACAGCCGTTCCGCCTGAAATATTAACACTGTTGGTTAAAGTTCGGCCTCTTTGAAAAAAATAATCAGGACCGTGTGCTCCCATTACATAGGGTGATTTTTTCATATAGGTTGGTAAATCCGGATAAAAAGCATCGTATTGATAAACCATTAAATCAGGATCATAGTGACTTCCGATTGAAGCATCTTCCGTAGTAGGAGTAATATAATCAAGTTCACCGTCACCGTCAAAATCGTAATGATAAAGTCCGTAGTAATCAGACGGTTGACCGTCTCCTAAAGGCCCGCTGTAATAAGGTCCGTATCCCTGACCGTAATTAGTTTGGTATTTAGGGAAAGTGCTTTTGTCCATCGTGTGAAACATCGTACTGCTGTTAACACCGACAGAAATATTTTTACCTCCGTCTTTACTTTTTTGTCCTTTTTTAGTCGTAACAATAATAACACCGTTAGCAGCTCGAGAACCGTATAGTGCAGTTGCGGCAGCACCTTTAAGAACATTAATACTTGCTATGTCATTCGGGTTAATATCACTTACGGGATTCCCGTAATCATATCCGCTTCTTCCTGAACGTTGACCTGCATCATTTGTATTCATATTATTAACCGGAATACCGTCAACAACAAATAATACTTGGTTATTACCTGTTAATGAAGAAGATCCCCTCATTAAAATATTTGAAGAGCCTCCCATATTTGTATTGTTTCTGATTTGAACACCTGAAACTTTACCGGAAATAGAATTAATAACATTATCATTGTTAGTGCGATTTAATTCATCTCCGCCAACTTCTTGAACGGCATAACCCAATGATTTTTTCTCTCGAGAAATACCCAGAGCTGTTACAACGACTTCATCAAGAGCTTCACTTGAAGGTAATAATTTAACATTAATCACATTACCTGTAATTGTGATTTCTTGAGTTTCTTTTCCCATATATGAGAAAATTAAAACATTAGATCCGTCAGGAACTTTTATACTGTAAGTACCGTCTGCTAAAGACATTGTACCTATAGTAGTTCCATTTACGAGCACACTGACACCGGGTATAGCTTTTCCGGCATCATCAGTAACAGTCCCTGTTACTGTTTTTTGAGCGTAAATTTGCAAACTTATCATTGAAAAGAAAGCAAATAATAGCATTAGTTTTTTCATAAACAAACATTTTTAGTTAAACAATTATAATTTATATCGTCAAATGTAAATATTTTAATATGAATTTACAAAATTTTACTTTTAATTTTTTGAAATTCAATAAAACAAAAAGTATAAACATTTTTAATTTTTCTTTATTAATATTTTCTTTAAGAATTTTATATATATTTGCAAACTTTAATTTTTTCAATATAAAAATATAATCATTTAAAATGGCTACATTACAAAGAATCAGAAATGCAGGACCTGTTATTGTTATTGTTATTGGTTTGGCATTAGTTGCATTTTTATTAGGAGATGTTAATAAATTATTTTCTCGTTCGGACAGAAATATTGCCGAAATTAACGGAACACCGGTTTCAATTCAGGAATATCAAGTACGATTTAAAAACTATGAAGAAGGAATGAAAATGTTAACGGGAAAATCTTCATTAGATGAACAAAATCAAAAATACGTTAAAGAACAAGTGTGGGACAAAATTGTTAAAAATTACTCACTTTCAAATACTTATGAAAATCTAGGTCTTGAAGTAAGTGATTTGGAATTAGCAAAAATTGTCAGCGGTGAAAATATTCAAACAGGATTGGATCCGCTGACCCGTCAAATATTTACGGATCCTAATACAAGACAGTTTAATTCGCAAGCTGCCGTAAATTTCTTCCAAAATGCAAACCAATCGGAAGAAGGGCTCCAAGTTGCAAAATTCCTTGAAAATGAAATGCGTGATAACAGAAAATTTACAAAATATGCGTCTTTAATTTCTAAAGGAATGAATATTACAAATTTTGAAGCAAAGAGTTTGTATAAAGAACGTGTTAATGTCGTTGATTTTGATTATACTTCAAAAAAATATAATTCTGTTTCTGACAGTACGGTTTCCGTAACGGAAAATGAACTTAAAGAATATTATGATTCTCATAAAAATGATTACGAACAAAAAGAATCAAGAGATATTGCCTATGTGACTTTAAACATAGTGCCTTCGGAAGAAGATTTTCAAGTTGCCGAAAAAGATATCGAATATTATAAAGCGGAGTTTTCAGAAATTTCTGTTGATACATCAATCAATGAATTAATTGATTACGTTAATGCAAATTCGGAAGTCCCTTTTGACGAAAAACATTATTCACTTGAAGAATTGGGTGATACAGCTTTATTTAATGCCCCATCTGATTCTGTTTTCGGTCCTGATTTAGAAAACGGTTCGTATGTATTAAAACGTGTGTTTGACAGAGTTACTGTTCCTGATACGGTTGGTGCTCGTCATATTTTAATTCAAGTTGACGGACAAGTTATAAAAGATATGAACAGAGCAGAAGAAATTGCTGACAGCTTAAAAACATTAATTAAGAAGGGTTCCGATTTTGCTCAATTAGCAAAAGATAATTCTGCCGATAAAGGTTCTGCCGAAAAAGGCGGAGATTTGGATAAATTTACCGAAGGGAGAATGGTAAGACCATTCAGCGATGCTTGTTTTAAAGGAAATGTAGGCGATATTGTTATCGTAAAATCACAGTACGGCGTACATTTAATCGAAATAACTTATCAAAGCAAACCTAAAAAAGAAAAAGTAAGAATAGCAAAAATTATAAATGAAGTCAGACCGGGTAATAATACAATCAGCGGGTATTTTGCAAAAGCCAGAGATTTATCGATAAATTCAGATAATAATACGGATAAATTTGATGAATTAATAGAAAAAGACCATTTAACAAAAAAAATTGCAACTGAAATAACACCTGAAACAGAAATCATTGCAGGAGTTGATAATCCGGATGCAGTTATTCGTTGGATTTATAAAGATGAAACAGGTAAAGGAAGTGTTTCCGAACCGTTTCAGGACGGAGATATATTCATTGTGGCTGCCGTTACGGAAGTCAGAGAAGACGGTACGGCACCTTTTGACCAAGTAAAAGAAGATGTTACGGCAAAAGTCCGAAAAGAGAAAAAAGGAGAAATGTTTGTAAAAGAAATGCAAGATATATCGAGTTTTGATAAAACAGCTAAAAATATCAGCTTTTCATCCTCAAGATTAAATGATGACGGAATTGAATATGCCGTAATTGCAACAGGCACTCAATTAGAAAAAGATAAAATATCAAAACCGATAATCGGAGAAAACGGAGTGTATGTTTTAAAAGTAACTTCAAAAACAGGTGCCGAAACGGTTGAAGATAAAGATGTTGTAAACGATAAAATGAATGCTGAAAGAAGATTGTATTTTACAATCTCACGTCAAATTTTCGATGCATTAAAAGATGCAGCAGAAGTTCAAGATGACAGAGCAAAATTCTTTTAAAATTAGTTTTTAAAGATAATTAATCCGAGTAAAATATTTACTCGGATTTTTTTATATTTATTTGGTCATCTTTTTCAATAAAATGATAATTGATTTCAGTAATATTAACATCGTTGCTTTCAGGAGCAGAAAACTCCTTCGTAAAAGAATCTTCCTCTTCCGGTTTTTCGTCAACTTTGATTTTCTTCGGTACAAAAATTAATGCTAAGATTAAGCCCGTAATTGCTCCGAAAAGATGAGACTCCCAAGATACCTCAGGTTTTAAAGGGAGGACACCCCATACCATTCCTCCGTATATAAACACAATTAAAAGTGAAAGTGAAGCTAAAGCTCTGTTTTTATGAATTAATCCCGAAAAAAATAAGAAGGAAGAAAAACCGTAAATCATACCGCTTGCTCCGATGTGATATGCAGGACGTGCAGCTAACCAAACCCAAAATCCTGAAACAATCCATATAAGAAGAAAAACTTTATAAGCTGAGTCTTTATAAAAATAAAAAATTGCCGTTCCTAATAAAAAGAAAGGTATCGTATTAGAAAAAAGATGTTCAAAACTTCCGTGAATGAACGGAGCAGTAATTATTCCGGTTAAACTGTCAAGTTGTTGGGGATAAATTCCGTAGGTATATAAATTAAGATGTAAGGAATATTCAATGATTTTAACCGACCACATTATTAATAAGAATAACACCGGAATTATTAAACTTAATTTTAATCTTATTTTCTCAATATTATTCATTAATTTTACCTTTTCAATACAAAAGTAATTATAAATACCTTGCAAGAAAAACAGATGAAATTTGAAATCCTGAAGAAAGGCGAAAAAACAAAAGCAAAAACCGGAATTTTACATACCGATCACGGAAAAATTGAAACTCCTATTTTTATGCCTGTGGGTACGGTCGGTTCTGTGAAAGCAGTGCACCAAAAGGAACTGGATGAAGATATAAAAGCTCAAATTATTTTAGGAAATACATATCATCTTTATTTGCGACCCGGAACTGAAATTTTGGAAGCTGCCGGCGGATTGCATAAGTTTATGAATTGGAATAAGCCGATTTTAACGGATAGCGGAGGTTATCAGGTTTTTTCTCTTTCGGAAATTCGGAAAATTAC
>JANTGL010000069.1 GCA_024762915.1 Bacteroidales bacterium
AGATAAAAAGTGCTATTTGTATCCAAAATCCGGGACGTTTAAAATAATTCAAAGCCCGTTTATATTTCAGCAAAACAAAAGAAACATACAACAAAGTAAATACGGAAGCCGTTATCAGCGAAAACATATTCGTAACGGCAAGAATTAAAATAATTCCGGCAATATGGAAAATTAAAAAAAGTAAAGAACGGTTTTTTTCGTCGGGATGCACGACATCTTTTGTGAGGTCGAATTCGATATTGTTTTCGGGAACATAAGCGACTTTCATTTTAAGTGCTTTTTTGCCGATAATCAGTCCGATTACGGCAGCAATTATTCCCAAAATAACATAAAATGAAGTTAGGATACTCAATGCTTGAATAAAATTTAAATTCTCAACTTTCAATTGTTTTATCAGAAAGAAGTAAAGATTTTCGGTAATTTTCACCAAATCTAACCCGTAGATAATCAGCAAAGTGGCAAATTTATGAATAACAACGCTGTAAAGTGCAAAAATTCCGCCGGCAAAATAAGCGAACACGTTTCTTCCGAAAATTGTAACGGCAAATTCAAATAACAATGCTTCCAAAAAAATTCCGGTCATCGGACCGATTAATATGGCACTCGGCGAAACCGATTTCATCATGGCAGCAATTAATCCGGCACGCCAAAAAAGACTTTTATCTTTCCATATTTGTCCAAATGCAACCAGTAAGCTAATTCCGAGAACAGCTAAAATCGTTCCCGACATCGGCATACGAATATTATGAAAAAAACTGCCGACAATAATTTCGACACTTCCCCACAAACTTCCGAGAACAGCAGCTTTAAGCCAAATATCTTTTATTTTCTTTTTATAAATTTGCATTTTGAGAACTTAACAAAGCAACTTTTTTACCGTAATTTTTCAGGCAATTGGTTCCTTCATTTTTTTTAATCAAATCAATAACAATGTCTTTATTTTGGTCGAAAATTGTCCCGAAAATACCCGCTATTCCGTAATAATCAAAAAAATCTTCCGATAAAGGCACCGACGGACCGATAAGAAAGACCGAACAATCTTTTTTAACTTCTTTTACAATATCTCCGAACGTATTATTAATCAGAGAAGTACCTGTAAGAATTACCGAATTTGCTACCCTCAAATATTCCGTCAGAAGGTCTTGTTTTACAATAAACTTTTCGTTTGAATTAAAATCAAAAACAAAAGGTTCAATATCAATTTTAAGAAGTTTGTTATACATCGGCTCGGAGTAACCTATCATTACGATATTTTTGTACTTTTTGAAATCAATCACCTCAAAAATATCATCTTTTCTTGCCGGTAATTTTTTATTATTCAAAACGGTATTGATATACGCAAGCAAAAAAAGCCTGTTTGTACCATTTTGAATATCAGACAAATCAGAATTATTAAAATCGAAGTTCTTAACATTAAAAATATTCGCCGCCAAACCTATATTTCCGTTTTTCAGTACAACGCAAGCATACTTTTCTCCGATAATAAAATCTTTTACCTTTCTTAAATCAACTTTATTTTTTCCGGTAAATAATGATATAGGGTCAAAATTTTTCACAAATATTTATTCTTTTCTGAGGAAAAAACTAATTCCGAAACCGATAATTAATAAAGCTAATGCAAAAAAAGATAAAACGGAAAAATTAAACGATTTAAAAATGACGCCTCCCAAAATCGGAAAAAACAAACCGACAGATGATAAATTATTTTGCACGGCAACATACATCGGACGTTTATCAGCAGGTGCAATTATCAAAATTAAATTACTGAATGCCAATCGAAAACCGTCAATTGCGGCACCTATTAAAAAATAAACTATATAAAAATACCAAAATTGATTTGCCGATAAAGAAATAATTACTGCAACTATTGCAATAAGAAAAGAAATCAAGATAACTTCCTTATTTTTATTTCTTCCGGAAAGTCGTCCCCATAAAAAATTACTTATCACGGCACCTGCCATCTGAACAGAAATAATTAATCCGACAGATTTTCCCGAAATTCCGAATTCATCTTTAGCATGCAGAATAATGAAGGGTAAAACCAAAAACATTGCATAAGAAATTAATCTGCTGAATACTTGTAATTTCAAAGATTTATCAGAATTAAAAAGTTTAACGGCATTTTTTAAAAAAATACCGAAATTTTGCTCTTTAATCAATGTTTCATTTTTCGGTTCTTCTTTAAAAGTCCAAAAGACAGCAAACCCGACAGCCATGAGTATACCGCTGAATATAAACAAATAAGAAAAACTTTCAGGTTTTGAAAAATATTCTAAAATTAAGCCGGAAATACCGCCGCTTAAAATACCGGCAATTCCGGCTGCAATTTGTTTATAAGCAATCGCTTTACCTCGAAATTCTTTCGAAAAAGATTTGCCCATTAATTCCTGATAGTAGATAACACCGACACCCGCAGAAAATGAAAAAAAGAACAAGAAAACGCTTATTAAAATTAAAACTAAATAATTACTGAAATCAGCAAAAAGTAAAATTGATAATCCGACAAAAAACCATGTCAAAAATCTAAAGACAAATACTTTACGTAAAGAGCCCAATACCAAAGGTTTTTCTTGTGCCTTAAAAGCCGTCCAAAGTTGCATGATAACCGCACCACCCCTCATTAACGATGAGAGAACACCGACCAAAACTTTTCCGCCTCCGAAAAAATCAACAATTAAAGGTAAAACAGTTGAGGTATCGGCAACAGCAACGGCAACAGAAAGAAAAAAACCCTGTAAAATAAATTTCCTTCTGTTAGATTTTGAATTTATGAATTTTGAAGAATTTGGCATTATTTTTTCAATATAAAAAAAAGCAAATTTATGAAACTTATTCTATTCACATAAATTCATTCAAATTATTAAATTTCTAAAACTGTAAAATTTGATATTTTAAATTATTATGTCGAATTTAGAATATAATTAAAGTTTTTTTTTAAATTTGTTTTTTCAATATGAGTTAAAAATAATAAACACGCTAAAATGCAAAGTCAAAGTTTATTTACCAGAATGACCGGAAAGAATGTATTAATGTCATTTACAGGACCTTTTGATACCGAAGTCTTGTCTATTTTCGGTAAAAATATTGAAAACTCAATTTCTCAAAATAAAAAACTTAATAAATCAATTTTTAAAGTTTTTATTGAATTAGCTCAAAATGTTTCGTATTATTCGCTTGAAAAAGAAATGACTAAAAAAGGGGAGAAAGCCGGTGTCGGCACCTTTATTATTCAGGATTTTAATGATTATTATTATTTTGTTTTAGGAAATCCGATTGATGAAAGGCATGAAGCTATTTTGCGAGATAAATGCAGTCGTATTAACTCATATGACAGAGACGGACTGAGAGCATACAAAAGAGAATTAAGAAAACTGCCTCCCGGTGAAAGAGGAACCGGAAATATCGGACTTGTACAGGCAGCCTTGGTTTCACGAAATCCTTTAGATTATACGTTTATTGAAATTAATGATAATCAAGCTTTTTATATTGTTGCCGTAAAAATAAATAAAGAATAAAATGAATACAATTAATAAAAAATTAAGTTTAGGACAAAGTCTGTTTTCAGAAGAAATCAGAATTTCTTATAAAGGTCCCGTTGACGGACAAATAATCACATTTTTAGCTGATTATATTTATGTAATAAATGAGTTATCTGAAAAAGCAACTCGAAAAATTTTTAAAATCTTTTTTGAATTGGCTGAAAACATTTCTAAATATTCCGCTGATAAAATAAAGCTTAAAGATGGTAAAGAAGTCGGTTCAGGAACAATTATATTAAAAGAAACCGTAAAAAATTTCATCTTAGTTACCGGGAATCCTATTAAAAACAGTGACCTTATTCCGGTAATGGAAAACAGTAAAAATATTAACAATTTAGGACATGATGAACTTCGAGAATATAAAAGAGAAGTTCGAAAAGATAATACGGTAAAAAAAGACAGTCCGAATATCGGGCTCATTGCTGTGGCTCTTACTTCCGGGAATCCGCTCGATATTGAGATAAACCCGATAGATGATGAAACATCTTATTTCTCATTAGCAGTTAAAGTTGATAAATAATTTAAAATAAAAAATAAATGGAAAATATTTATATTGAAGGTTCGCATACTAATTTTTTTGTACCTACGGTAGAATTTAATGCTGAAACAGGTGTTTGTGTCCTTTCCGGTGAATCTTTTTTGGAAGATACTATTGAATTTTATGACCCTTTAGTACAATGGTTAGAAGAATATACCTCTGAAGTTAAAAAACCGATGACATTTGAAATAAAATTGACTTATTTTAATACAAGTACATCCAGAAGTATTCTTGACCTATTGAATATCTTGAAAGAATACGAAGATGACGGAGGAGAAATAATCGTGAATTGGCATTATGATGAAGATGATATTGACATGGAAGAAGACATAGAAGACTATATGCTTGACACAGGACTGGAAATCAACATGATACCTTTTGATGAAGATGATATGGATTAATTATGACGAAAAAAAACTTCTCTTATAATGAAGCAATTCAAGAAATTGAAGAAATTCTTTTTGAAGTTGAAAATAAGGATGTAGATATTGATGAATTATCCGACAAAGTAAAAAGAGTTTCCTTCCTAATTAATGCTTGCAAAAATAAATTACTTAAAACAGAAGAACAAATAGATAAGATTCTTGAGAATACAAATAACGATGAATAAAAAAGTATCATTTTTTTGATACTTTTTTATTAAAATTACAACTCATTTACACGACACATTTGAACAAATGAAAAAACTTTCGTTTTTGATATTAGTTTTATTTCCTTTCTTTATAAATGCTCAAACTTTAAATAAAATAAAAAAGGACGGACAAATTAATATTGCTCTGACCGAAAGTTGGAAAAATACCGTAAATTATAAAACGGCACAAGAATTTGCTGAATTTTTAAATGTAAAATTCAATCCGGTCTCTATTGAATGGGATGAAGTTTTTTCTCAAAACGGAAAAATTGAAACCGATTATAAAACAAATTCTAAAATTTCATATACCCCTGATGCGCTTCAAAAATCAGATATAATTTGCGGAACAATATATGTTTTACCTTGGCGAAAAAAATTCTTTGATTTTGCAGGAATTATAGAAATAAGCGATCTTTTAATTATAAACCGAAAATTTTCTAAAAAAGTTAAAAATTATAATGACTTAAAAGGGTTAAAAATTGCTTTACTTGAAGAATCCACTTATGAAACAAACATAAAAAAAATAAATGATCAAATAGGCGGAGGAATTAAATTAATAAAAACAAAATCTGAAGACGAATCGTTAAAACTGCTAAAGGAGAATAAAGCAGACGGACTAATAACAGTCTCATTTTTAGCACTTTCTTATTTAAAAGAGGAAGAAAATTTTAAATTAGCTTTTCCTGTTAATAAACCGAAAGAAGTCGGATGGGCCGTTAAAAAAGGTCATAAAGAAATACAAAACGAGATACAAAATTTCTTTAATACAATTAAAGGAAACGGAAAGTTAGATCAATTGTTTCGCGAACAATACGGCATTGACTATTCAACATATCTAGAAATTATTAATTCCTATTCTGCTGCAGGGAAAGATGCAAAAACACGAGATTTTGATGAAATTAAAAATTCAGGAAAAATCATTATAGCCCTGCGAGACAGAGACTTAGTATGGCATCCGAAAGGAAAAAAACAATTCAATACACTTTTAGCCGAGAGTTTTGCAAAATATCTCGGTCTCAAAGCAGAATATGTTATTACACCTAAATTTTCAAAATATTGGGAAACAAAAAACGGAAAAATAATTAAAGACAGTGCATACACTCCGGATTGGTTTAATCATTTTGATGTTGCTTGTGATTTAATTGACCCTTTGGATTGGCGATTAAAAAAAGTTGATGTTTTAGATTTTCTGCCCAATGCAAAAGTGGTAATCGGAAGAAAAGATACTAAAATTTCTTCCGTAAACGACCTTAAAAATTTAAAAGGTGTTACATCTAAAGGTTCTTCCTACGAACATACATTAGTTCAAAATAATATCACAAATTATTTTCACGATACGGGGAATAACTTTTTCAGCGATGTGATTTCAGGAAAAGCAGATTACACAATTTCAAATATATCTGTCTTTAAATTAGCTGATTATCCTGAGTTAGAAGCAAAATTTATATTGGGAGAGATTCGAAAAATGGGTTGGGCAATAAAGAAAAACCAACCGTTGCTTCGTCAGAAAATTTTGGAATTTTTTGAATATGCACGAAAAAACGGAATTTTTGACGACTATTTTAAACATCAAGCCGGTATGACCATGCAATCGGCTCAAAATTATCTTACAGTTCTGCATGAAACCTATCAAGAAGGTTATTTTCCCTTTGTTTTTTACGGTAAAGAGAAAGGTCTTCCTCAAGAAGATGTTTTAGCAACTTTCCAAGATAATGAAGGTTATATGTGGTTCGGAACATACTCCGGTGTCGTAAAATACAACGGACGGAAAATGAAATTGTATAATAAAGAAAGCGGATTAGCCGGAAATTCGGTTTTTGCAATTGATCAAGATAAAAGAGGAAAAATCTATTTTGCCGGACTTGACGGAATTACAATTCTGGATAAAAAAACCGAAAAACTTTCAATAAAATTTGAAGGCATCCCTTTTAAAGGAATTTTTCTTGCCGGAAATAATGCATATTTCTACGGCGATCAAGGACTTTATATGATTAATTCGGAAAACAAAGAGCTTTGTTTAAATAAAAAAAATAAGAATTTGCCGATCAGAATAAATTCTGTTTCAAAAAATCCGAAATCAAATCAATTTATTATAGGTTCAGGAAACGGTATTTATCTGTACGAAAATAATATCGTGAAAAAACTTTCAGAAGATTTTTGTTTGTATGCTTATTATGACTTTGACGGAAATCTATGGTTATCAACTGAATCCGGATTTTATTTTATTGATGACATTACAAAGGGAATAAATGATTCCGAAAAAATTAATACTTCTTTAAATATTCATGATACACCAATTAAAAACATAAAAGAAACAAAAGACGGTTCACTTTGGTTAATTTCCGATTATAAAATTTATCAATTATTAACCTTAAAACAAAAACCGATTGTTTATGACAGTAAAATCGGTTTAATGAATCATAAAATTCTTTCTTTCTATACAGATAATGAAGAAAATTTATGGTTCGGATTTTCGGGAGGAATCCAAAAACTTACAAATAAAAGTCTGCGTAATCTGTATCCCGAAAATTTAAACAGTACGGTAAATTCTGTTTTTAAGGATAAATCAGGAAGAGTTTGGATAGGTATGAGTTCCGGGATTCATTATATTAAAGGAAATCTGACTGATTTTTCAAAAACCTTTAAGTTTCAAAATAATTCATTTGTAATCGGTCAAACAAAAGATAAGAATATCTTGATTGCCGACAATAAAAACATTTATCTTGTTGACCAAAAAAATCTGAAAATTAAAAAATCAAAGGAATTTAAAAATCCCTTATTTCACTTAAATGATATATTTGTTTCTTCCTCAAATGAGGTGTTCTTACTTACGGGAAATGCCGGGATAATCTATTACTTAAAAGATTTTAAATCTGATTTACAAACCATTGAGAATAAAAACACGACTTTATTAACTCAACTTACGGAATATAATAACAAAATAATCGGTTCAAATAATACCGGGTTGGTCGTTTTTGATTCCGGTACTTTTAAACCCTTAAAACAAATAAATTATCATACATGGGCACTACGATTAGATTCTGTAAGAAATAAAAATTCAGAAAAATATTCTGAATTTATTTGGGTCGGAACACAAAACGGATTAGCAAAATACATGAACGATTCATTAACTTTTGTTAATAATAATATCTTTTCTGAAACATTGATTACGGCAATTGAACATGCTGAAAATCCTGATATGATTTGGCTGGGAACGGATAAAGGCGTAAAATATTATAATAAAAAAACAAATCAAATTGAATTTACCATTGATTCAAGAGACGGGCTGCTCGGAAATGAAATTTCGGTTGACGGACTGTATCTTGATAAATCTAATATCCTATGGATAGGAACCTACCACGGGATTGCAACGTTTGATATTAAAAAGAAAAAAAGTGAAAAACATACACCGGTTTGTCGCATTGAATCCATTACCATTAACGGGAAAAATTATTTAAAAATTCCCGAACGATTAAAATCGAATCAAAATAATATCAGTTTTGAAATTTCGGGACTTTCTTTTAAAGATGAAAACTCTGTTGAATACGAATATTATTTACAGGGTTTGGATAATCAATTTGCTTCATCAAAAGGGGAAAAGAATATTGCAACTTTCCCTTATTTGCCTTCCGGAAAATACAGTTTTAAATATCGCACAAAAGGGAAAGACGGTATTTGGAGTTATTATCAAAGTGTTAATTTCGAAATTCGAAAACCGTTTTATTTAGAATGGTGGTTTATTATTCCTATGATATTAGCGGTCTTAATCGGATTTTTACTGATATCGAAATGGCGCATGCGTGTATTACAAAAACAGAATGAAAAACTGGAAAAAATTGTTGCAGAAAGAACTTTTGAAATAACCGAGAAAAATACGGAACTGGAAGCACAAAAAGAAGAAATAAAAGCTCAGCGTGATCTGGCAGAAGGACAAAGAGATGAAATTGCTCATCAGAAAAAAGATATAGAAGACAGTATTTTGTATGCAAAACGTATTCAAAATGCCATTCTTCCGCCAAAAAGACTAATAAGTAAATCGATGCCTGAAAATTTCATTTTATTTAAACCGCGAGATATTGTCAGCGGTGATTTTTATTGGGCAGCCGAGAAAAACAACATAACCTATTATGCTGCAGCTGATTGCACGGGTCACGGCGTTCCCGGAGCCTTTATGAGTATGCTTGGAATTTCTTTCTTAAATGATATTATAAGAACATCTCAAAAGGAACTTAAAGCTTCCGACATACTCGACAAACTGAAAGAAAAAGTGATTCAAGCATTGCACCAAACAGGTGAAGCACAGGAAGCCAAAGACGGGATGGATATCTCTCTTTGTAAAGTAAACAGTAAAAAAGAAACCGTAGAATATGCCGGTGCTTTTAACCCCTTATACATTGTAAGAAACAGCGAAATTCTAATTTACGAAGCCGATCGTATGCCGATAGGAATTTATGATTTTGAAGGTGCCGGTGATACATTTACAAACCACGAAATAAAACTTCATAAAGGTGATGCTCTTTATACATTCTCTGACGGTTATGCCGATCAATTCGGAGGGCCGAGAGATAAAAAATTTATGATCGGAAGATTTAAAAAGATGCTTCTTGAAATTCAGGATTTATCAATGGAAAAACAAAGAGAACATCTTAATGAAAAAATCGAAAGTTGGATGGAAAATTACGAACAAGTTGATGATATTTTGGTTATCGGTACAAAATTTTAATTCTTTTGATGCAACTATTTGATTTTTTAAAATCATGTTATAAAACATATATTTTTTATTCATGAAAAAGCCGATACTTTCTGTAATAGTTTTTTTTATCAGTATCAATTCCTTTGCTCAAAAAGCTGTTCCTGATTTTTCAGTAACTGATATTTACGGACATACACATAAATTATATTCGGATTATTTAAACTTGAATAAGTATGTTTTTATAGATTTTTTTTCCGTAGGATGTCAATCTTGTGCCGAATTAAGTCCTGTGTTAGACACAGTTTATCGTAATTTCGGTTGCAATTACGGTGATGTTGTATTTATCGGCATTGACGGATATTCTGACAATACTCATGTTTTTGAATTTACGCAAAACTACAGAATGACTTTTCCGGCTTCAAGCGGAAATGAAGGAGGAGGTAATCAAATTTTTACGGATTATAATATTAACTATACACCTTATAAAATTTTAATTGATCCGACAGGAAAAATTATAGCAGACTATCCGTTTGAAACAACCGTAAAATATTACAGAGATACATTACTGGCACAAGGTTTAAGTTTACAACAATGTTCCGGAAATGATTTTTGGTTTTTTTCATTGCTTTCAGAAAGTGATTCAATCGTTGGCGAAATTAATGCCGACGAAAAAACGGTTCAACTCAATATGCCGAACGGATCTGATTTAAGTCAACTTACAGCTTTTTTTATTGCCGAATCTAATGCCGCGGTAAAAATTTACGGAACCGAACAAATAAGCAGTGAAACCGTAAATGATTTTTCGCAAGGGGCACTTGTTTACGACATCACTTCCGAAGACGGAACTACCGAATCGTGGACGGTTACTGCAACAACATCTTCTGTCTCAATTATTTCAGAAAAAAATATTAATATTTATCCCAATCCCGTTAAAACTGACTTTTTCATTGATTTTACTTCTTCCGATTTCAAAAACATTCAATCGGAATTGTATAACAGCGAAGGAAAAAGAATCAAATCATTTACTTTAAAAGAAGCAAATTCACTAATTAATATTTCAGATATCCCCTCAGGAATATATTTTTTAAAAATCAGAACCGATAAAAATTTGTTTCTTGTAAAATAAATGATTTGATTTTTTTTCCTTTGCTGTTATACAATTCCGATTGAATGTTTTTGAAATCGGAAGAAGTAATATCAATGAAAAAGTCAGTTTTAACGGGATTGGGATAAATATTAATATTTTTTTCTGAAATAATT
>JANTGL010000070.1 GCA_024762915.1 Bacteroidales bacterium
TTTTGATGATTTTACGATATATACGCATTATTACGAGATATGTAGGTAATGTTTATTAAATATGCGGTGAATAATGCGGGTTAAACAGTCCTTTTTTTATACAATAAGATGAATTTTTGCAAGAACATATTGGTATATTATTCCGAAAACAAACGGGATTTGCCTTGGCGGAAAACTAAAAATCCGTATAAAATTTGGCTTTCGGAAATTATTATGCAGCAAACACAAATTTCTCAAGGAACATCTTACTATTTAAAATTTATTGATAAATACCCGTCTGTTTTTTATTTGGCAGAAGCCGAAGAACAAGATGTTTTAGTATTATGGCAAGGATTGGGCTATTATTCCAGAGCTCGGAATTTACATCATACGGCAAAAGAAATCGTTTTGAAATATGCCGGTAAATTTCCCGATAATTATCAAGATTTAATCAAGTTAAAAGGCATCGGAGAATATACCGCATCGGCAATTTCATCAATTTGTTTTAATAAACCCTATCCTGCCGTTGACGGAAATGTGTTGCGCGTTATTTCTCGACTGTACAATATTTCAGAACCCGTAAACCAATCTTCCGGAAAGAATTTGATTACCGAAAAATGCAAAAAACTCATTTGCAAAGATAATCCCGGTGATTTTAACCAGGCACTAATGGATTTCGGAGCAACAGAATGTACAAGTTTTGCTCCGAATTGCGAAAACTGTATTTTTAAAGATGAATGTGAAGCTTTCGGAACCGGAACCGTAAACGACTTACCGATAAAAATAAAAGCCAAAACGAAAGTGAAAGAATATTTTCATTATTTTTTGTTTATTTCAGATGATGAAATTATTATCAGAAAACGGACAAGCGGTATTTGGAAAAATTTATATGAATTTCCGTTGATAATACATTTGAAAAAACATTCAAAAGAAGCGATTTCACAAGAATTAAAAAAGCAATACGGTATTAATCAAGAAACAGTCGTTCCTGATACTGCCGACACCTTTAAACACATTTTAAGCCATAAAATCTTATTCGTTACTTTTCATTTGTTGAAATTTGGTGGTGAATTCGATTTTGAAGCAATTATGAAGGCCGGAAATTATAAAAAAATAAAAATTAATGAATTACAGAATTTCCCTTTTCCTCAAGTAATCAGAAATTTTCTTTCGAGCAAAGCGCTTTAAACTACCTTTTAACAATTCCGTATAGGATGATTTTCAAAATATTATCAATTTTCTTTTCAATTTCCGGATTTTCGTATCGATACAGTAAAGTAGATTCTAAACCGCGCATTGCCGTAACAATACCTACTGCAGCATATCTTATATCATAAATGTCAAAATAGCCTTTTTTAATACCGTTTTCTAAAATACTGCTGAAAATATAAAACTCTTCATTATCATAAATTGTTTTCAAATGTTTAACAAATAAATTATTTTTATAAGCCCGGTTCATAGCATGATAAAAGTTTGAAAAAACCTTATCAGTCTGTAAACGAATCAACACATATGCTTTAAGTTGTAATTCAGGATTCTCTAATTCTTTTATAGATTGCAGTACTTTTTCTCTGTATTTTTTTGCTTCCGAAAAAATAACGGCATTATATACCTCATCTTTTGATTTAAAGTAATAATAAACAGAACTTTTTGCTTTTCCGGCAGCAAATGCAATATCATTCATTGTTGCTTTTTTATAACCGTATTTTTTAAATACCTCACGAGCAGTTTCAATTATTCTTATGCGTTCTTGTTTTCTTTTAACAGACAGTTTCATTCATTTAATTGTTTTTGGTCGAAAAGTTTAATATTCTGCAATGTATAAAAAAATCCCCCTTTGCAGGGGGAAAGAATTATTAATTTCTATATTTCGATACCGATAACCAGGATATCATCGACTTGTTTATATTTCCGTCCGGTATCATCTGTATGATTCATCCATTCTTCAAGGAATTTAACCAATCCCGCTTTTTGTTCGGCAAGTGATTTTTTATGATTTTCTATTAATATTTCTTTAAATTTTGCCGAACGAATTTTGGAATCATTTTCACCTCCGAATTGATCGACATAACCGTCTGAAAATATATATAATAAATCACCTTTTTTTACATCAATAATATTATTTGTAAAGGATTCTTTTTCTCTTAAATAAATACCGATAGGCATTCTGTCGGCTTTTATGCGCGAAATTTCACCATCTCTTATAATCAACAAAGGATTATATGCACCGGCAAATTGAATCTTCATTTCTGTTTTATCAATAATACAAACAGCGATGTCCATTCCGTCTTTTGCCTCATTTTCCTTTCCGGTTTGTCTTAATGATTTTTTAACATTTTCTCTTAAACGATTCAAAATGACATTGGCTTGTAAAATTCTGTCTTTATTTACAATTTCATTTAAGAAAGACATCCCGAGCATACTCATAAATGCACCCGGTACTCCGTGTCCGGTACAATCGGCAGCAACAATAACCGTTTTACTTCCGCTTTCCGTAGCCCAATAAAAATCACCGCTGACAATATCTCGAGGTCTGAACAATACAAAATGTTCTCCGAGTATTTTGTTTAAATAATCATCGGGGGGTAACACGGCTTCTTGTATACGGCTGGCATAATGGATACTGTCCATAATGCTTTTTTGTTGTTTTTCAATTTTATCTTTTGCTTGTTCAACAACATCTTTTTGAGCTTGAATTTCATCTCTTTGTGCCGTAATTTCTTCATTTTGCATACGGATTTCAGCTGTTCTTTCTTTAACGATTTGTTCCAGTTTTTCATTTTCTCGTTTCAGCTTTTTGGTATATAGCTTAATGATTAAAATAATTGCAAAAACACCGGCAATTAAGAATAAAATATATGCCCATATTGTTCTGTACCAAGGCGGAAGAATTGTAAAACTGTATTGTGCAATTGAACTTTCCGTATTATAAATATTCTTTGCTTTTACCTCAAAGGTATAATCACCTTCATACAAATTTGTAAAACGTGTATCTGCTTTCTTTGACCATTTAGACCATTTATCCGATTCTCCGACAAGCCTGAAGCAATATTCAATTTCAGTTTCTTTTTCGAAAAAAGGTGCAGCCCATTCAAAAATCAGTTTGTTATTCTTAAAATCTAATTCCGGAATCTGTGTTTTTGGTTGTTTCAAAGAAAATAAAATTGTCCCGTTATTATTTTCAGTAAAATTACCTTTAAATAATACGGAATCATTTACGGTAATAACTTTTGAAATAATCGTATTATAGGCAGCTTTAAAATTTTTCTGCGTTTTTTTATTAAATTTAAATAATCCGCCTTCGTTACTAATCCACACATAATTTTTATCGGGGTAAATACACAGTGTGGATTTTTGAGGTAAGATTTTTGCGAAAACACTGTCTTTAATACGTTTTTTCTTATCAAGAAAACGAATTAATCTGTGATTTAAATTATTTTCATCATTGCTGTATACAGACATCCAATAGGCATCATCGTCTTCAATAAATGAAAATACCCCGTTTTTCTTATTACAATATTCGTTTCCGAAAAAATTAAATGGCTCAACGCTTAGTGAATCTGTTATATAGTGAAGGCCGGAACCATTAATTATTACAGATTGATTATTACACTTATGAAGAAAATATTCAGCACCCAGCAAGGGTAATCCCTTTGAAGAATCAAGAAGTGTTATATTCTTATCTTCAAAATTATCTAAAATTATGATTCCTTTGGCATCAATTCCGAGCCCAAGATATTTATCATTTTCTAAAATACTGGAAACCGAATTATTAAACCCTTCTCTTTTCGTTAATTCCGACCAAGAATTACCGGAATATTCAATATAAGATATCCCTTCATCACTTCCGATATAAAGACGATTCGGTATATTTACTGATTGAAACAGTGCATGAACATTATAAATATCCGCTATTTTAGAAACTACGGTATCTTTGATTTCATAAAGGCCGGAAACTGATGCCATCAACAATTTCGATTTTTTTGAACCCGGAATATTAAATTTTAAAAATTTCCATATATTTTGATTTTCTGAATAGATATTCTTAAAATTAGGGAAAAGTGATTTTGTATTCAATAATAATAAATTATTATTATCGGCAACATATATATTTCCTTTATAATCTATTATATCATTTACGGTTCCTTCAATACCCATGGGTTTACCCCAAACAGTAAACGGATTGAAAATATCTGCTCTGAAAATACCGTTATCTCCGTTTACAAACCATAATTGGGGATTCTGATTATTTTCATTCATATATAAAGTTAAAATATATGGTGACGGTAAACCTGTTTGAGTATTAAAATGGTTTAATATTTTGCCGGATTTATTAAAGATAAAAATTCCGTCCGCAAAAGTTCCGATTGCAAAGTTTCCGTCAGGCAGTTTTACACCGTTATAAATAGCACTGTTTATAATTTCTTCATTATTCTCAAGATTAAAAGGTGTAATTGCATTGTTCTTTTTTGTTTTATCAAATAAAAAGAATCCTTTTTCTCTCGTACCGATTAATATACGATGATCATCAAAAGGTAACATCACATATACTCTTAAAAGAGCAAACATTTCTCCGCCGGGAATTAATTCTAATTTATCATTAACAACTCTACATAAACCTTTTTCCCGGTCTCTGATATAGAAATTATTATCAACTGAAAAAGACAGATGGAATAAGCTTTGCGGTTTAATTACTTTAATCGGATTAATTAAAATCGTATCTTTATCAAATTTAAGCGGCAAATCACAATAAAATAATTCTTCAAAAGCCTGAAAATACACCTTATTATCTGCTATTAATGTTTTCCATACGGTCCCGAAATTAATTGAATCACCTGAAAATTTATCCAGATATAAAGAATGAAACACTGTTTTTCCTTCAAAAGCATTTAAAAAAACACCAAAATCACCTTCAGCACCGTAATATACGGATCCGTTGTTGTCAGACACTAAGGAGTTTGCTCTTGTACTGTACTCATTATTATAACTTTTCCATGTTTTACCGTCATAGGTTTTTAACCCGTAATTGCAGCCAAAATACATAACTCCTCGATTATCTTGAGTTATCGCCCATATTTGTCCGGCAGCACCGTAATCTTTATCAGTGTATTTTGTATAAAAAGGTAAACCGTCTTTATTAACCTGAGCAAACATGTTGTTTAAAACAAAAAAGACGATAAAAAGAAATCCTGCTATTTTTTTCATAATAGTATGTATCAATTATTTATTCGGAAAACTAAAACAATAATAAAAAAATATATAACAAATCTCATGCAATTTTTTCAAAATTTAAAATTCAATATTATATTAATTAAACAATAATTCTTTTGACAAATCCTATTATTTTATTGATATAAATTATTCTAACAAATATTTTTTTGATGATTTCTTCCATCCTGCCCATGCCTCGGTATCTGTATAATAAATAATTAAATCTGCCCAAGCTTCGGTATCGGTATAATAAACTTTTTTATCAGCCCATGCTTCGGTATCAGTGAAATACCAAAGGCCTTTATTCCCGGTTGCCCATGCTTCGGTATCTTCAACATATACAACTAAATCAGCCCATGCTTCGGTATTTGTAATATAAACTTTTATATCAGCCCATGCTTCAGTATCAGTAACATAAATCTTTTGAGCAGTCAGTAAACCAATATTTATTATGATTAAAATACCTGTAAAAAGTTGCTTCATAAATCAATAAATACCTGATTAAAAGTATAAAAATAAAAAAAACTTTGCATTTATCTTCTTAAAATGCAAAGTTTTTTATTTAGAAAATAATTTTTATCTAAAAATCCACTATTTTTAAACCTACTGATATCGGAAATAATTCCGGTCCGGCTCCCTCATTAAACAAAGAAACAAAACTGTAGTTTATGAAAAAACCCACATCTCCGTAGCCGATTCTGGCAGTTGCTCCGTATCTGAACGGTGACATTTGGAAATCGTCAACTTTCTTATTTTTATATACTTGTCCGTTTACTTTATATTTTTGTTTTTGTTTCGACCAAGCTCTTATTCCTCCGGTTATTCCGGCTCCGATAAAAAACTTTCTGTGTTTTATCGGAATTTGAAATTCTACGATTAAAGGAACGGTAACATATACGGCATTAAGTTTGTTTTTTGTATATTCTGTCATTGCCGTATCAATATATTCGGCACGAATAATACCGTTTGCATCTTCATAAAGGTTAATGTTTTGTTTTAATGCCAGACTGTTCCATTCAAGTCCTGCACCTGTTGCCGCACCAAATCGTTTGTTTTTACTTAATGCAATATCATATTCCAAAACATTAAGCTCGTAACTCATTGTTTTCTCGGGAATAAGAATTAAATAATCTAATTGTTCGTCTGTTGCCAATGTTCTTTTTGCACTTAAAAAGTTTAAGATCCCGAATTCAAAACCGGCCCAATGTGCATTAAATGATGAGTGATTTGAATTACGAACGTGAAAATCTTTATGATATCCGACATTATTTTCAGAATTTAATTCTTTGTTCAGATCGTCCATTCCTTTTTTAATATCAACCATTCCTTTGTCAATATTTTCAATTCCGTTTTTAAATGCCAGTTCTTTTTTATGATTTAATTCTATCAGTAATTTTTGTTTTTCTATTTCACTTTTTAAATTTTGCAACTCTTCTTTATACAGAAAAAGTTTCATTTTGTCTTCAATTAATTTATCTAATTCTTTATTGTTCCTTTCATTTAGTGAAATTTCATTTTTAATATCTTTTTTGATACTGTCCGACAATTCGTCTTGTGATACATTTAATGATTCCGGAAAAAGAAATGCTTTAGAATTGATAACAGATACGGTTAAAGAATCAAATTGTTTTTCTTTTTCCGAAATCAATTCTTCGCGTTGTTTAATCAATTCTTCACGTTGTTTAACCAATTCCTCACGTTCTTTCATCAATTCTTCATGTTCCTTTATAAACTTTTCGGTTTGAGCAATTTCTTTTTCAAAAGATTCTTTTGCTTTTTCGAGATTATAAACAGCATTTTCTTTTTGCGTTTTTTCATCAACAATCATTAATTTCTTTTTTCCGACTTTTAATTCGGTCGTATCCTTTTGTGCATTTGCCGCATAGCCGAAAAAAACAATTCCGAATGCAATAAAAAGTATTGTTTTGTATAAATGTTTCATTGTTCTTAATTTAAGTTTAAAATTCATTGATATTATCCGGATTATTTTTTATTATATGTTTTTCTGAATTGAAAGTTCGAAGCAATAAAATTGACTTCATTAACACTGCCGTTATCGGCATAGTCATTTTTTAATTGAATATCATCGTCTTTTGTTATTTTTTTCCATACGTGAATCCCTTTCTCCGCATATTTCCAAAATTTATCTTTATTGTTTAAGGCAGAACGATTCCGATTGAAATTTTTAAATTCTGCGAAATTTGAAGGTGTCATAATCAGGTCCGTGTTTGAGATAAGAGCCTCATTTTTAATATCAGGGATTGATACAATTAATTCCTTGTACAAATCTTTATCGTTTTGAGGCTCATTATCGTCAAACGCAAGAACATGTTTGTTTGAATTTTTAATTGTTTGATTATGAGTAACTAATGCTTGTTCTTGTTTGGTATTATTTTTCTCTGTTTCAGGAACTTTTATTTGTTCCGGTAATGATTTTGATGTATTTTTCTTTTCAATTCTTGTTGAATATAGTTTTGTGTCGGGATTTATTTCTTTTTGATTTATGAAGTTCCCTTTAAATACAAAAAACAATAAAATAACAGCTGCAGCTGCAACAGAAGTGATAATCCCGTAGTTAATTGAAATGATTTTTTTCTGCAAATTCTTTTTATCCGAAAAAATCAAATGTTCGTCGGCTTGCAGTTTCAGTTTTTTGAATATGCTGTATTCGGTTTTGTTTTCCGGTTTTGTTAATTCAAATGCCAGTTGCAATTTTTCTTCTTCGTTAATATCACTTTCGTTTTCGGCAACACATAAATATTCAAATTCCGTTATCTCAAAGTGTTGTGCTTGTGTTTTTTTAATAAGTTCCTGTTTGTTTTCATATGTGATGTCGGAAGGTTCTAATGTAACTTCTTCAAAACGTTCCAATTCTTCTTTCAAACTCGGATTTTGTTGTAAAAAACGAGTTAATTCTTTCTTTTTATCATCGGATAAATTTCCGTCAAGAAAATCAAGAAAAAATGCTTCGTAGTTATGTCTGTTAATTATTTCCAAGTTATTGTTGAATTATTTAAACAAGATTTTCAATTTTTCCGATATAATTTTTCAAATAAACTCTGGCTCTGTAAATATATACTTTTACTTGCGATTCATTCAAATTTGTAATGTCTGCAATTTCTCTGTATGAATACCCTTCATAATCTCTCAAAAGAATAACCGAACGCTGAATTTCCGGCAACTTTTCAACCGCTTCGTGCAAAATTTCTTGTATGTCGCTAAAACTGTTTTCTTCATGACTTTCAAAAATTGTTTGGTCATCGGTTAAACTAACGCGTTTTTGCTTTCTTATAATATCAATCATCGTTCTGTATGCCGTCGTAAAAAGATACGACTTCACTTTTATGAAATAAACCGCTTTTCGATTTATCCACAGTTTCTCAAAACTGTCCTGAACAATATCCTGTGCCGTATTTTCATTTTTTATATTTTTTAAAATGAATCGGTAGATATGATCGGAATACGCTTCTACACTTTTATTGTATTCGTTTACAGTCATTCAATCTTGCGTTCAGGGATAAGACGTATAAATTACGAAATTGTTACAATTTATTTAAAAAAACTTAAAGGGTTGGCATATCTTGTTGAAACACTGAACATTATTGGAAGTACTTATTATTTATAAATTTATTCTTATTCAAAAACAGTTGCTCTTTTAAGTTCGAGATTTAATTCGTCAATATTTTTTTGTTTTGTTTTTTCGTTCCAATTTAAAAATTCGGAAAGAATATCCGCAGCCGTATTTATTTGTTTATAAATATCATCAATATAAAAGAAAATCATTCCGGTACGTCGTATAAAAAAATCGGATAATGTTGCAATTGCTTCATCAGTCACACAATAATGCAATTCGGCTTTTAACCAAGAAAAACCCGTATTCCTTGTTTCCGTATAATAATCAAATGCTTTTTCGGAAACTTTATCGATATTCATTCCGTAGCGATAGAATAATTTTTTAAACTCATTAACGGAAATTCCGGTTTGCTTTATCTCATCATATTTTTGGTCGGCATAAGTTATTAAATTTGACATATCCGGATAAAAGGGAAATTCGCCGCCCGATAATCGAAGATTTTTTGTTTGACATTTCGGAAATTCTCTGTCTTCTTTTTCCGCTAATCTTTTGGCAACCAATTTTACAACCTTTTTTGCCATTATTCGGTATCCTGTTAATTTTCCGCCGGCAATGGAAATTAAACCGGTTTTTGAATGAAAAATTTCATCTTTTCTGGAAAGTTCCGAAGGATCTTTTCCTTCTTCATGTATTAAAGGTCGCAATCCCGACCATGCAGATTTAACATCTTCAAACATTAAATTTACGGCCGGGGCAATTTTATTTACGGCATTAATTAAATATTGAACATCTTCTTTTGTAATATTCGGATTTTCCAATTCCTTATAATAATCCGTATCGGTCGTTCCCACATATATAATATCCTGACGAGGGATGGCAAAAACCATTCGTTTATCACCGGTATCGAAATAAATAGCATGATTTATGGGCAAACGGTCTTTATCAAAAACAATATGGATACCCTTCGTATGATGTATGCGTTTACCTTTTAATGAATGATCGGCTTTTCGTAATTTATCAACCCAAGGACCCGTGGCATTTACAATATTTTTTGCATGAATTGAGAATGTAATGTCGGACAACATATCTTTTGCATTAAGGCCGATTACTTTTCCGTTTTCATAAATAAAAGACTCTGCTTTTATGTAATTTAAACAATTTGCTCCGTGTTCAACAGCTTTTTTCAAAACTTCAACAGTCAATCTTGAATCATCTGTTTTATATTCATAATATAGAGCTCCGGCTTTTAAAATCGGGCTGTCGAGCAAAGGAACAATTTGCAATGTTTCTTCTTTTGTCAACATTTTTTTTTGCTCAGTCTTTTTTACGCCTGCCAGAAAATCATATACATACAAAGCCAGTGAAGTTGTAAATTCGCCTAAATTACCGTCTTCAATAATCGGTAAAATCATTTTTTCGGGAATCACGATATGTGCGGCATTATTGTGAACAATTTCGCGTTCTCTTCCTACTTCTCTTACCAATCCGAGTTCCAAATGCTCCAAATAACGCAATCCGCCGTGAACCAGTTTAGTCGAACGGCTGCTGGTTCCTGCGGCAAAATCCTGCATTTCAATTAATGCAACACTCATTCCTCGAGTTACGGCATCTAAGGCAATTCCGGCACCGGTTATTCCGCCGCCGATTATTAATAAATCAAATTCTGTTGAAGTAATCTTATTAATTTGTGTATTCCTGTTTGAATTTGAAAATTTCATAATTATTTTTCAGCAAAGATATTTCATTTTGATTAAAATCGCTTCATTATAAAAATAAAAACACCGGTGAAAAGAATAATTTTGCCAAGCAGTAAATATTTATTAATTTTGATATGTTATAAACTAAAAATGTTAAAAAATGGATCTAAAAAGGAC
>JANTGL010000071.1 GCA_024762915.1 Bacteroidales bacterium
TCTATCTGTGGTATAAAAAAGAAACAAAATTGAATAATTCTGATACTACCGACGAAGATAATTTGAAGAAAAATACAGAAGATTTAAATCAGGAAAACAATCAAAAAGAAGAAAATAAATCCTCAAATATTGAAAAGAGGGTAAAAAATAAGAGCGATTAAAAATCGCTCTTATTTTTTTTAATATTCATCTTCATTAAAAAAGAAGTCATCTTTACTGGGATAATCCGGCCAAATATCTTCGATACTGTCATAAGCTTCACCCTCATCCTCAATTTCCTGAAGATTTTCTATCACTTCCAAAGGGGCTCCCGAACGTATCGCATAATCAATTAAATCTTCTTTTGTTGCGGGCCATGGTGCATCTTCTAATTTTGATGCTAATTCTAATGTCCAATACATATTATTAATATTAATTTAGGTTAATGTATCTGCTTTTTTGGGATTGCAAATATATAAAAAAAAACAACTGAAAAAATTTTTTTTTGAAAAGCTTTCAATCCCTTTATTCTCAAGGCTTCCAAACAGTTTCAGATAAATGTTTTTCATAGGTATTTTTTCTGGCAAGTACAAAAAGATAATCCGAAAGTCTGTTTAAAAATTTTACGACTAAATCATTTACCGATTCTTTTTCACTTATTTCAACAACCAATCGTTCAGCTCTTCTGCATACGCTTCTGCATATATGACATTGTGCCGAAACACTGTCTCCGCCGGGAATAATAAATTCTTTTAATTCCGGAATATCTTTATTTAAGTTGTCAATCTCATTCTCCAGCAATAAAATATCATCCTCAGTAATTTCGGGAATTTTAAAAGAGACCTCTTTTCTGACAGCCAATAACGAGCCTAAATTAAATAACTTATTCTGAATTTCTTTCAGAAATACCTTATGCCGCTCTGCCGGTTCAAGCGCATTCAAGAAACCAATAAATGAATTTAATTCATCAATTGTTCCGTATGCATTAATCCGAATATCCGATTTTTTAACACGTTCTCCGCTTAACAGTGATGTTTTTCCTTTGTCACCCGATTTTGTATAAATTTTCATTTTTCTTATTTGTTTGCAAAATAAACATTTCTCAATTTTTAAACCTACAAAAAACCGTATTTATTATTTCTTTGCGGTAAATATTATACTTTTGCGGTAAATTCTTATAAAAATGACAAAAAAAATACTGTTTATTATTCTTGGCATCCTTATTTTAAGTACGGGAGCATATTTCATTTATAAAACTTATGCTGAAAAAAAGACTTCTGTTCTTCAGAAAAACGTAAAAAAAATTAAGCCCGAAGAACCTAAATTGTACGGCATTAAATCAGATAATTACAAAACTGAAAGCGGTTATATCGAACCGAATATGTTTTTAAGTACTTTATTTGATAAATATAATATCAGCAGTAAGCTTCACACTGTTTTGGAAAAAACAAAAGATATTTTTGATGTCAGAAAGATAAAAAGCGGTCAAAAATACACCGTTTTTTTTACAAAAGATACTTCCGAAACAGTTGACTATTTAGTATACGAAGAGAATAAAACCGATTACCTGGTTTTTAATTTAAAAGATTCGGTAAATGTGTATGAGGGAAAGAAAAAAGTTGATATAAAAGTAAAAGAAACCGGCGGTGTTATCACTTCCAATCTGTGGTTTGCCATGGAAAATGCCGGTGTAAAACCAATTTTAGCCAATGATTTATCTGAAATTTTTGCTTGGACCGTTGATTTTTTCGGTTTACAATTAAATGATAAATTTAAAATGGTTTACGAGGAAAAGTTTGTAAATGATTCTTCAATCGGATACGGAAAAATATTAGCTGCTTACTTTGAACATTACGGTGATACCATTTATGCCGTTCCTTTTAAACAAGACAGCGTTGTAAGTTTCTATGACCTTGACGGTAACAGTTTAAGAAAAGCATTTTTAAAAGCCCCTTTAAAATTCTCCAGAATCAGCAGCGGTTTTTCTTATGCCCGAAAACACCCGATATTAAAAATTGTTCGCCCGCATTTGGGTGTCGATTATGCCGCACCTTCGGGAACCCCGGTTCATGCGCTCGGTGACGGTGTTGTTCTGAAAGCATATTATACACGCGGCGGCGGGAATTATATAAAAATTAAACATAACAGCGTTTATTCTACCGGTTATATGCATTTGAAAGGATTTGCCAAAGGCATTCATGCCGGTGTTCGTGTTCATCAAGGACAAGTTATCGGATATGTCGGAATGACCGGTTTGGCAACCGGACCGCATTTGGATTTTCGTGTTTGGAAAAACGGGAAAAACATTAATCCCTTGCAGGTTGATGCTCCGCCGGTTGAACCGATTAAACCGGAATTTAAAGAAAGTTTTAATAAAACAAAAATAGTTTATAAAGATTGGCTTGATAACATACAATATAAAATTGCAAAACAAGATACAATCGTTAAAGATACTGTTTTAATTGAAAAAAATCCGGCTCACGGTGATGAATAAAAAATAGGGGTTGTTAAGTTATTAACAACCCCTATTTTTTAACTTGTTTATTTTTTAATGCAATCGATAAATACGCTTAGCTTCCTCAGCTTCAGGCATATAAATAAAAGGACCTACGGTCATAACTCGCATCATCAGATTTTCTTTCAGAAAAACATCAAAATCAGTATAGGTTCCGGATGCAATTGCTCCCGGTTTTCTCACTAATTGATACGAATTTGAACGCGGTCTTCGGTTGACGTGAAGTACGAACCAAAAAACCGTTTGATCTTTATCAAAAGTTGAGTCCAATTCGTGCGGTTCATCTTGAATCTTATAAAATATAAGCGCTTTTTTAGCTTCATCATATTCATTAAAAGGTCCGATTGCCATTTTTTGGCCGTTTCCTAAATACTTCCATAAATTTTTATCATAATCTTTTTGGCTTCCGTGCTGAATTCTATTCCCTTTTAATTGTAAATCATAGCTGACATAACCGGTTTCGGTATCCTCTTTTTCTCTGACACCGACAAAAAACCAGTATACAAGTCTGTTTTCATCTATATTATCATTGAATGTAACTTGTGCTTGTACTTTATTCGGAAATAAATAAGCCGAGAACACCAATACCCCTGTCAGAATCAATAATTTAAAAATGTTTTTCATTGTTTTTTAATTTAAGTTTACGTTTGATTTAAGTTTTAAGTTTATTCATAAACTACAAACAATATGCCGAAGATAAATATTCTTTTGCAGATAAAAAACGTTGATTTCCTTTATTTCTTATAATTAAATAGTTAATCTTATATTTTTCAATTTCTTTTTTGTATTTTTCAAATAACTCAAATCGAACAGTTCCTCCGTTTTCTCTTACATTATCAGGCTTCCAAGGTAAATCGGGATAACACAATAAATAACAGTCAATTTTAATTTCTCTTAGTGAATTCAGAAGAAAATTCGGCACCTTATGAAAGACATATTCAAACCAAACTTTTGTGATAATCAGTCCCGTATCATAAAAAATAAAATTATTTCCTTTCCTGACGTCAGTTACCGATAATTCTTTTATTTGCTGTTTTGCGATTAAAATAAGATCATCATAAGTATATTTTCCGGATAAGTTTTCAATATATGTTCTGGCATATTCAGAATAATATTCTGTATTGAAAAAATCTGCCAGTTCTTTTGTCAATGTTGATTTTCCGCTTGATTCGGGTCCTGTTATTACAACTTTCTTAATTTGATTATAGCTATCCAAAACAACAGACTTAAGGTTTTCTGATATCGATTATCCGCGCTTCAAATATTAAAGTTGAATATGGCGGAATAATACCTGTTTGATTACCTTTATAAGCTAAATCAGAAGGAATAATAATTAATACGGAAACATCCTTTTTCATCATACCGACAGCTTCTTCCCAGCCCTTTATTACTCTGTCACTTAAATAAACATAGTGTGCCGGTTCATCAATTGTTTTTTCATCAAAAACAACCGAAGGATTTGACAGTAAATAACCTTTATAAATTACTATAACCGTATCACCCTCTTGCGGAAAATCGGATTCTGAACTCGTTGAAACAGAAAAACCGGTTTCTATCAAATATAACCCGTCAGCTTGGGGTTCTTCCGTAATATTATGTTCCTCAAGATATTCCGATATTAATGCTAATTCTTCATCTTTCTTATTTTTATTACACGAAATTAATCCTCCGAGAATCAAAAAAACAATAAAAATATATGATGTTTTCTTTAACATAATGTTCTTTAAATTAAAAAACGATTCGGTTAAGAATCGTTTAATATTTTTTTGGATTATTTATTTTTAGCCAAGCGAAAACCGAAATTATAGTTTGTTTTACCGGATTTAGGTCCGTCACGACTGGTAACTTTTGCCAGTTCTGCACGATAATGCCAAGATCCGCCTCGTATCACTCTGTACGGCATCGGTGTACTGCAAAACGGATTATCTTCGGGTGATTTTGAATAATAACTTGTTTGATAATAATCGCTGCACCATTCCCAGACATTTCCGCTCATATCATAAATACCGAGTTCATTTGGTTTTTTGGTTTTTACATTTTTCGGTCCCGAAAGTTTTGAAGTTTCATCATACCAACTGACTTCATCAATATTATTACTTCCGCTGTATTTATATTTTTGACTTTTATTCCCTCCTCGGGCAGCAAATTCCCATTCTGCTTCCGTCGGTAATCTGTATCCGTTTTTTGTTCGGTCTAAATCCCAACCGCCGTCAGCATTTTTAACATAACATTTTTCCAGTCCGTTTTGTTTACTTAACCAATTACAATATTCAGATGCATCGTACCAATTGACGTGTTGAATCGGTAAATTCGGTTCCCATCCCCACCATTGTTTTCCGGAAGAGACATAAAACATTTGTGTGTATTTATGCGAATCCATCCATTCTTTATCAGGAGGTTCCGGCATCGATTTTCCGGTTGCTGATGCAAATTTCTTGTACTCTGCAACGGTTACTTCTGCTTCTGCAATATAAAATGATTTAACGCTAACTTTATGTGCCGGTTTTTCTTCCGGAACACCCGAGTTTGAACCCATTGTATAAGTGCCGCCTTCAACCAAAATCATTTTTGGAGACTGAGCATATAAATTAATGTTAAATAACGTTATAACAAAAATGAAAATGAACGTGCGAATACTCTTATTTTTCATGTGTTTCTTTTTTATTATTTCTCAATACTTATTAACCCTAAAATTAAAAAATTCAGTTATTTTGTAAAAATAATGTAAAATTTACGATTATACAAATATATAAAATAATCTGTTTTCAATATGTAAATTTATAAATGAATTACATTTTGACCAAATTTATTTATTTTAAGAGATATTTTTCTTTCTGTTTGAAAAAAAAATATTTTTTTTCAATCTTTTATTAACATTTTTTTATCGTTTTTATTTTCAATTTTTTAGAAACTTTTTTCGATTTCAAAAAGTAAATTTTCATGTAAAACATGTCATTTTTACCGTACAGAATGTATGGTAATGCAAAGTAGACAAAGCGATTTGCGGCATAAAATATGCACCGTTAAAATTAAAAAAATAAATAGTGAAAAGTCAAAACGGCAAAACAAAAAAACGTATTCTGTTAGCGGAAGGTTTTATACCCAGCCAAAAAGTTATGACTGAGATTTTAAAAATGCTCGGTTGGGAATACGATACTGCAAATAACGGCTATGAAGTTATTTTAGCACTTAAAAATAAACGTTTTGATCTTTTGTTACTTGATTTAGAATTACCCCAACTCGACGGATTTGAAACCATTGAACACATAAGAAAAAAATTAGAATATCCGATAAATACGATACCTGTGATGGCTATGATTAACCGCGATTTTTCTTCAGACTTTAATCAAACGTACAAGGATGAAGGTTTTGATGAAATTATCGTTAAACCCTTTTCAATTGATGAATTGGAGGATAAAATAAAGGAACTGTTTTACAGAAAAAATCCTTTATTTGCCTAAATGTATTTATCAAAATGAGAGCCGATTTTTTCGGCTCTTTTTTATTTTGTTAAAATTTTCAATAGATCTTCTTCCAAACTTTTTTCGGTACTTTCAACAATGCGCCCGATTTCACTTCCGTTTCTGTAAAAAATAAAAGTAGGAATACGTGTAAATTTTATGCCTTCCAAATTTTTATCTTGAGAAGATTTTTTAGTGTCAACAGCCGTTAAACCAATAATATTTTCCGGAATATTTGCAACATCAACAATTTTAAAAAATCGCGGAATTTCTCTTCTGCTGTCGCCGCACCAAGTTCCGAAAATAATTTTAATTGTAACAGCTTTATATAAAGAAACAGCTTTTAATTTATTTACAATTTCCTCTTTCGGCTGATATTCTTTATAGCCTTTATCAAACCATGTTTTAAATTCTTCTTTTTTAAATCCTTCTCGAGTAACTTTCCCTACTAATTCTTTTCTTTCGGTTCTTTTATCCGTAATCATCTTATTTTTAGTAATTGAACATGATTGAAAAAGCATCAGAACAATAAAAATTGATAAAATTGTTTTCATTTTTAAATTATTTTAGTTATCTTGTTTGTTCAAAATTTTCTTGCAAAAATACATTAAAAACATTTAAATCTGAATATTATGAACAAATCTCCGAAAACAGCAATTATTCTTTCCGGCAACGGTGTTTATGACGGTGCCGAAATACACGAAGCAACCATGACCATGTATGCCGTAGTAAAAAACGGCGGAAGCTATCAAATTTTTGCTCCTGATATTGAACAACATCACGTTGTTAACCATATTACGGGGGAGGAAATGAACGAAAAACGAAATGTTATGATTGAAGCGGCACGTATTGCACGAGGAAATATTAAACCGCTTTCCGAATTAAAAATGGAAGATTTTGATGCTTTGATGATGCCCGGCGGTTTCGGTGTGGCAAAAAATTTATCCGATTTTGCATTTAAAGGACCTGATTGTACGGTTATTCCCGATGTTGTAAATGCCATACGAGATGCCGTAGCACAAGGCAAGCCCATCGGTGCTTTGTGTATCTCTCCGGCAATTGTGGCAAAAGTTCTTGCCGGTGTAAGCGTAACTATCGGACAAGACAAAGACACGGCAAATGCCATTAACAAAATGGGTTCAAAACATGAAATTACCAATCACGGGGAAGTGGTTATCGATAAAACCTACAAAGTTGCCACAACACCTTGCTACATGCTTGATGCTACCATTGCCGACATTGCCGAAGGTGCTATGAATGTTACAAAAGCCGTTTTTGAAATGGTGAAATAATTTGAATGTTTTTTTTAAAATTTATTACAGATATAATCGAAATAAGGGTAATAATGTTACAGAATTGTTGTGCTTCATGCTGCAGAAACTACTTACAATATAATTTTAATGATTAAGAAACTTATAATAAAAATTACACTAGGACTTGTAATATTATTTTTGATTTATAGGGCTTCAACCTCTCCAAACTTCTTAATTCCTATGGACGTGAACATGGAAGAAATGCAAGAAGTATTTAGACCTGAAGTTTTTGGGAATTTGGAGACAGTTTATTCTTTTGGTAATTATAAGAACCATGTTTCTTATCACGACATAGACGGACGAATTCGATGCAGATTAGTAAGGTTTAACGAATTTAAATTTATACCAGAATATTCAGAAACAGTAATAGTTAATGGAATTGAAATAACAAATTCTATTGAAAATTATTATGGCACCAATCCTACATTGACTGTTTTTCAACGTCAGTTCAAATCATATACAGAAAAACCGAAACTCAGGTTTGATAAAATGTTTAAGGTATTCTTCAAAAATGAAACTTCTGAAACTTTAGATATTTATGGACAAATACAAACTTTCGGGTTGTTTGACGAAAAAAATGAATGCGAAATAAAATTTGATTTTAGTAGTTTAACAATAGCGAGACTAACGTTTTTTAGAAAGAATGGTAATTATTATATTGCTCTATTTTATGGAATCAATGGTTACGAACTTAATGAATCTGATACTATTATTAAATAAAAAGCACGAAAGCACAACAAAGAACTAAGCTAAAAACCAAATAAATTTGCAAAAATTTTTCTTTTTCAAACTGCCTTAAATTTTACGGAGGCAGATTTAAAAAAGAAAAATTAATAAGGGTTAAAAACAGGCTTATAATCAGGATCATAGGGCATTCCTGATTTAGCCACAGCAAATATTTGTTTTATTAATTTATTGCAGACAGCAATAAGAGCTAATTTTTTAGATTTTCCCTTAGCAACAATTCTGTTATAAATATCAGAACATTGACGGTTTGTGCTACACGCTGTAAAACTGCACATAAATAAATGATTTCTGACCAAGGGGTTTCCTCTTTTTGTTATTCTTGATTTTCCTCTGATTGAGCTGCCAGATGAGTATTCTGAAGGGGCTAAACCAAAAAAAGAAGCGACTTGTTTAGCATTCTCAAATTTTGAAAAAGCAGATGTTTCTGCAATCATCAAAATAGCAGTTTTCTTGCCCACACCTTTTATCGATGTAATGTCATTCAGTAATTGCGGCTCATTTGCTTGAATTATTTCTTCCAATGATTTTTCTAATAATTTAATTTCTTTTTGTATATTCCGTAATTGTCTTTTTAATGATGTTATAATAAACCCTTTTACTTTTCGAGAAGTCAAGCTGTGTAATTTGTTTTTTAGAGCCGTTGTTTGTTTATAGTACAAAGAAACCGTATTTAGTATATCTTTGCTGTGTTCAATATATGCCGGTTCCGGCTCCCATAATTCAAGCAATTGCTCTTTTGCATACATTGAAATCATTATGGCATCACTTTTATCTGATTTATTTTTTTGAAATTTCATTTGAATAAATCTTTTTATTTTCAAAGGATTCACTATAGATACCTTAATCCCTTTTTGAAATAAAAACAATGCTAAATTCTGATAATAACTTCCGGTATATTCTAACACACAAATATCGTTTTCTTTTATCAGTCTTTTAAATACTTTAAATCCTCTTGAATTATTTTCAAAAATTTTATGACCTGTTTTATCAGACCAAATATCAAAAGTATTTTTAGATACGTCAATTCCGAAATAATTTGTATATTTACCCATAATAAAAAATTTAATAAAGAACGAAACTGCTTGGATACAACAACCTAAAAACGAGCTTTTTGCTCAAAGAACTAATCGTATTTAAGCAGAGAAAAAGCGGGGATTATCATTGTTGACGAACTTTATGTTCAATGTATAAAATAACCTTACTCCGCTTTTTCGTTCTTTGGTTTATAATTTTACTAATATAATAATAAATAAAATTACAAACTTAGGATGCATAAAAATAATAGCCGAAATAGACGTGAATTCAAGGAATTATGCCCGCTTCATCTATCTTGTAATTTGACTGGTTTGAAACCCGAAATCAGCTACTATCCTTATGCGTAACGTTGACAACAAATTTGTAAAAAAACAGAAACTTAAATTGTTATTGGCTTGAAATATTTTTAGTAAGTAAATGAATAGTAAAAATAAATCATGGATTTACAAATTATTATCATAGTCACATTATTAATCATTTACGGTATTTTTATTTACTACAAGAAAATCGTTGTCTCGAAAATTAAAGGATCGCTGGGTGAATACAAAGTGGCTTTAAAGCTAAACAGGCTTTGCAAAAAAGAGTACAAAGTATTAAATGACATTTTATTAAAAAATGGAAAATTAACTACTCAAATTGACCATGTTGTTATTTCAAAAAGTGGAATATTTATCATTGAAACTAAGAACTACAAAGGATGGATTCATGGACATGAGAATTCAGAATACTGGATACAAACTATTTATAAACATAAGACTAAATTTAAAAATCCAATAAAACAAAACTGGATACATGTTTATGCATTGAAAAACAATCTTCCGGAATATTCAGGTATTAAATATTTTCCTATTGTTGTTTTTTCAGGTAGTTCTATACTAAAAAATATAACAGCAAGGTTTCCGGTAATTAAAACGAATAAACTACTCAGCACAATTAAAGAAAATAACATTGAACAGAATTTGTCTATTAACCAAATGAGAGATATCTATAATAAATTAATCCAGCTTGCTATAAGAGATAGAAAAGAGAAAAGGAAACATATAAAACAGGTAAAGAAACAAATTTACAAACAGCAAAAAGCGGAAAAAATGAAGGTATGCCCAAAATGCGGAAATATCTTAGTTAAACGCAAAGGAAAGCATGGTGAATTTTATGGCTGTTCAAATTTCCCTAACTGTAGATACACTTTAAAATAAGTGACTAGTAAAAAAAATGAAATATAAACCATCTGCCAATAATACATATAAAGCATTGGATAAAAGATTTTTAAGGGGATTACTATAAGCGTTAACAAACGAAATAGTGAATTAAAAGTTTGATACTTCAAAACGCCTAACGCCTCATATACTGAGCCGTTATCCCAATACATCAATAACTATTTTACCCGTAATCCGGCAGCGGCTCTTTTGAAGCCGGCAACTTTCTGCAATCAAAATTTCAAAGAAAGCATTACATAATTTTTAATTTAATATTCGGATTTGAAAAAAAACATTTAGGTTTGTATGTTTTAAGAAAAATACTATGCCGAAAAAAGAAAAGT
>JANTGL010000072.1 GCA_024762915.1 Bacteroidales bacterium
AAAGATAAAAGTGCCAACATTGTCATTATGGGTGATTTTAATGATGTTCCTCAAAGCAAGAGTATTAATAAAGTGCTGAATGCCACAAATAATACTAAAAATCCGAAATACGACGAATTATATAATTTACTGTATGACAAATCATTAAAAGGAGAAGGAACGAATTCTCGAGATTATCAATGGTTTATGTTGGATAATTTAATCGTATCGCAATCTTTACGAAACGGGAAGACATATATTGCAGGAGAAGGACAAGTTTTTAAAGATGATAAGATATTGTATTATAATGCAAAAGCAGATATCAAAGTGCCGAATAAAACCTACGGCGGGAAAAATTATTACGGTGGTTACAGCGATCATTTGCCGGTGTATTTTGTTTTATCAAGAATTCAGAATTAATAATGAAATTTCAGATGCTTAGCACCTCAAAGGTGCTTTGCATCTGATTTAAATATTTGTAAATATACTTTTTTAAAGATGAACTTCAAACTCATATCCGATTATAAACCGACCGGCGACCAACCTCAAGCAATTGCCGAGCTTGTAAAAGGCATCGGGGCGGGAGAGAAGTTTCAAATTTTGCAAGGTGTAACCGGCAGCGGAAAAACGTTTACCATTGCAAACGTAATCGAACAACTTAACAGACCGGTGCTTGTTTTAAGTCATAATAAAACCCTTGCGGCACAACTTTACGGAGAGTTTAAAAGTTTTTTTCCGGAAAATGCCGTGGAATACTTTGTTTCGTATTACGATTATTATCAGCCGGAAGCGTATATTCCGTCTTCAAATACATATATTGAAAAAGATTTAAGCATAAACGAAGAAATAGAAAAATTGCGTTTAAGCACAACAACTTCCTTATTAACGGGCAGGAGAGATGTGATTGTGGTTTCTTCGGTGTCGTGTCTTTACGGTATCGGAAATCCGGAAGATTTTTATGCTAATTTAATCGAAATTAAAAAAGGTCATAACTTACCGAGGAATAAGTTTTTACGTGATTTAGTCTCAAGTCTTTATTCAAGGAATGATATTGAATTTAACAGAGGAAATTTCAGAGTGTCGGGTGATACGGTTGATATTTTTCCTGCATACAGCGATATTGCCGTTCGTATTTCTTTTTGGGGCGACGAAGTTGATGAAATTCAGACATTTGACCCGATTAACGGTCATTCAATTGACAGTATGGATTATATCCGAATTTATCCTGCAAGTATTTTTATGACTACTAAAGAACGTTTGAATGAGGGTATTAACCAAATTGTTCTGGATTTAGGCAAACAAATTGATTATTTTAAGGAAGTCGGGAAACATCTTGAAGCAAAACGCATTGAAGATCGCGTAACCTATGATGTTGAAATGATTAAAGAATTGGGTTATTGTTCGGGAATTGAAAATTATTCACGCTATTTCGACGGCAGAAAACCAGGCAGTCGGCCGTTTTGTTTGTTGGATTATTTTCCGGATGATTTTCTGATAATTATAGACGAAAGTCATGTGACTTTATCTCAAGTTCATGCGATGTACGGCGGCGATCGTTCCAGAAAATTAAATTTGGTAGAATACGGTTTCAGATTACCGGCCGCCATTGATAACAGACCTTTGCAATTTGAAGAATTTGAGGGATTTAACAAGCAAACAATTTATTTAAGTGCCACACCTTCGGATTACGAATTTTCTAAAACAGAAGGAGTTGTTGTTGAGCAAGTTATAAGACCGACCGGATTAATTGATCCGCCGATTGATGTACGTCCGAGTTTAAACCAAATAGACGATTTAGTTGCAGAAATTAATTCAAGAGCAGAAAAAGATGAACGTGTGCTTGTTACAACCTTAACTAAGCGCATGGCTGAGGAATTATCGGCTTATTTTGATAAAATAAGCATACGCAGTCGGTATATTCATTCGGATGTTGACACGGTTGAACGCGTGCAAATTATGGAAGATTTACGACGCGGATTATTTGATGTGTTAATTGGTGTCAATTTATTGCGTGAAGGGCTTGATTTACCTGAGGTTTCGCTGGTTACTATTTTGGATGCCGATAAGGAAGGTTTTCTGCGTTCTGAACGTTCTTTAACACAAACAGCAGGACGTGCTGCACGTAATTTAAACGGAAAAGTTATTATGTATGCCGATAAGATTACGAAATCCATGCAAAAGACAATTGATGAAACCAACCGTCGCAGGGAAAAGCAGTTAAAGTATAATGAAGAACATCAAATTACGCCGAAGCAAATTAAAAAGGAACTCGGAAAAATTTATTTATCCGATAAGCAAACGTTCGATAATAAATATTCTTCAGAAAAGAAAACTTCAATAGCTGCTGATCCGGTTGTACAATACATGAATAAAGATGCCTTAGAAAAAGCCGTAGACAATACCGAAAAGAAAATGTATAAAGCTGCCGACCAATTGGATTTTACCGAAGCTGCAAGATTAAGAGATGAATTAGAGATATTACGAAATCTGTTAAATAAACCGAAATAATAAATAACTTAGATGTTGTCCTATAATTAATATTATGTTAAATAGAATAGGTTTAAAAACAGGGAGCATTTATGTTATTACTCCCTATTTTTTATTATGTTTACTCGATTGATTCAGATTCAGCACCGAGACTGTTTAATTTATCAATTATACGTTGTTCATTTTCTTTCTCATGCAGTTTGAAATATATTCGTTTTAAAACATTGAGTAATTCTCTGTCATCAGGTTTAATTTTTAAAGCACTTTCAAATTTTTGAGCTGCTGTTTTTAAATCTTCTTTAGCAGCAGTTTCAAATTCTCCGGATTTTTTAAAATCTTTATTAATATAAACTTTTAAAAGCCAATCTGCATGTTTAGCTTTTAATTCATTACGTTTTAAATAAAGTCTTCCGATATTGTATGCAGCATTGAAAAACTTAGGATTAATCTCTAAAGATTGATTGTATAATTTTTCGGCTTTAGCAATATTTTCATCCATCAGTTTGATTTGATCCATTGCTTGGTTGACTTCATTATCTCTTTTCTTTTGATATTCAGCTTTTAATTTAGAGTTATTTCTGTTTTGAAAAGCTTTCTTTTTCATTTCATAAGCTTCTTCCATATCTTTATCATACAGTTTTGTTAATTCATCTGTTTTGTTATCATAAATGGCAGCTTTTGCAGAATAATAAGACGGATTATCAGCATTTTTTTGAATAGCAAGATCAATGTATTCAACCGCTTTGTCTTGTTCATTCCGTTGCATATAATAGTTGATCAAATCAATGATTAATTGTTCTTCATCAGGATATTTTTCAAAACCTTCTTTAACTTTAACAATTGATGTTGCACTGTCACCGGAAGCCGCATAAGAATCAGACAGATAATGATAAGAAATTCCCGGTTGGTAATTTTCTTTTATGCTTTGTTCAAAATGCTTCTCGGCCAGGTCATATTTTTTGGCATTATAAGCAATTACACCTTCAAAATATTGAATTTGTTTACTATTGTAGGCTGTATCAGAAGGATGTTTCGGCAATTCACACAATTTATAGCCGTATGTCATCAGATTATATGCATTATCATAATCTTTTGCAGTATATTTTGTAATAGCATCGTTAATAATAGTGTTTTTAACCATCTCATTTAAATCTTTTGTAGATGATTTATCTTTTAATGTTCCCTTTTTATCCAGTTCTACCGCTTTTAAAATAGCTTTTGCTGATTTTTGTAAAGCATCTTTATCTATAAATTCAGTTTGTTCCCAATGATCAAGAACACCATTCGTAAAATACAGTTTTTTTCGATTATAGACCCAAATTTCATTATTCCCGTCTTTCATAATCTTACCGGGTTTTTTAAAAATAAACTCAGCATTTTGGAAACCGTTGCCTTTAGCAGGCATTCCCTTATAAAGCCCTCCTATTACAAAAGTATGGATATTAAAATACGTATCAGCTCGTCTAATCCATGTTTTTGGATTTGAACTTTTTTTAGGATTTGTAATTTCTGCATCACTTTTTTCTTTTTGTTTTATTAATCCTTCCCATGTGGGACCGGTTTCTTGAGCAAACATTATTCCCGATAAGAATATAAATACAATAATGGCTGTCAGTTTTTTCATTTTTTTGAATTTTAGTTTATTAAATTTCAGTTTTAATCATTAATTTTTTCGTTATTTTCATCAAAATCAGTTGCTTCCGGTTCATTTTCATTAGCATTCTCGTCAATATCTTCGCTTCTGTCAACTTTTGCTACGGAAGCAATACTGTCTCCGTCTTTTAATTTTATCAAACGAACACCTTGCGTTGCTCTTCCGGCTACTCTGACGGTATCAACAGTTAATCTTATGGTTAAACCGGATTTATTGATAATCATTAAATCATCTCCGTCTTTTACATTTTTTATAGCAATAAGCTTACCGGTTTTTTCTGTTATGTTAATTGTTTTAACACCTTTCCCTCCTCTTTTTGTTATTCTGTAATCTTCCAAAAGCGATCTTTTTCCGTAACCGTTTTCCGATACAACGAGAACATGCTCTTCATTATTGTCTACAAGACAAATCATTCCGACAACTTCATCTCCTTTATCTAATCTAATTCCGCGAACTCCTGCAGCTGTTCTTCCCATATTTCTGACATCGGTTTCTTTAAAACGAATGGCTTTACCGTTACGAGCAGCCAGCATAATATCATTATTTCCGTTTGTTAATTTAGCGGAAAGTAAACGATCTCCGTCATTAATTGTAATGGCATTAATACCGTTTTGACGCGGTCTTGAAAATGCTTCCAGAGATGTTTTCTTAATTTTCCCTTTTTTAGTCGCAAAAATAATGTTATTCTGATTTAAAAATTCCTTATCGTCTAAAGTCGTAACTTTCATATATGCCGTTACTTTATCATCCTGTTCAATATTAATCATGTTTTGAATGGCACGTCCTTTAGAAACTTTACTTCCTTCAGGAATATCATACACTTTCATCCAAAAGCATCTTCCTTTTTCGGTAAAGAAAAGCAGCCAATTGTGCATGGTTGCAACATACATATGACGTAAGAAATCTTCATCGCGGGTTGTACTTCCTTTTGATCCTTTTCCGCCTCTGTGTTGCGTTTTAAATTCGGATAAATCCGTTCTTTTTATATAACCTAAATTTGAGATTGTAATTAACACTTCCTCATCGGCATAAAAATCTTCCGGATTAAATTCGGCAGAAGAATAAACAATTTCTGTTTTACGTTCGTCCCCGAATTTGTCTTTCATCTCAAGAAGCTCATCTTTAATAATTTGCATTCTTAATTCTTCTTTTTCAATAATTTCCTTCAGATGAGCAATTGTTTTAAGAAGTTCTTCATATTCAGCATGTAATTTATCTTGTTCTAAGCCGGTTAATTGGCGTAAGCGCATATCAACAATAGCACCGGATTGTATTTCACTTAAATTAAAACGTTCTTGCAGATTTTCTTTTGCTTCATTCGGGCTTTTAGATGCTCTGATAATTTTAATGACTTCATCAATATTATCGGAAGCAATAATTAATCCTTCTAAAATATGAGCACGTTCTTCTGCTTTTCTTAATTCAAACTGTGTTCGACGAAGTACGACATCATGTCTGTGTTCCACATAATTTGAGATAAGTCCCGTTAAATTCAGCATTTGCGGACGACCGTGTACAAGAGCAATATTATTAACACTGAAAGAGGTTTGCATCGCCGTGTATTTGTATAATTTATTTAATACGACATTGGCAATGGCATCTCTTTTAAGCGTAAACACAATACGCATTCCGTTACGATCGGATTCGTCATTGGCATATGAAATTCCGTCAATTTTTTTAGTATTTACCAAATCGGCAACTTTTGCAATTAAGGAAGCTTTATTAACTTGGTAGGGTATTTCGGTAACAATTATTTGTTCTCTTCCCGAAGATTTTGTTTCAACATGAGATTTTGCTCTCATTACAATTCGTCCTCTTCCGGTTTTAAAAGCATCAATTACGCCTTGATAGCCGTAAATAGTTCCTCCGGTAGGAAAATCGGGAGCTTTAATGATTTTAATTAAGTCATCAATTTCAATATCCTTATTATCAATGTATGCAACAATGGCATCAATGGTATCCGAAAGATTATGAGGAGCCATATTTGTTGCCATACCGACGGCAATTCCTGATGCACCGTTAACTAATAAATTCGGAATTCGTGTCGGTAAAACAGTCGGTTCTTCAATGGTATCATCAAAATTCAGTCGAAAATCAACCGTTTCTTTATCGATATCTTCCAACATGGCTTCGGCAATCTTTTTTAAGCGCGCTTCGGTATAACGCATGGCAGCCGGGCTGTCACCGTCAATAGAACCGAAGTTGCCTTGTCCGTCAACCAAAGTATAGCGCATCGACCATTCCTGAGCCAGACGAACCATTGTAAAATACACGGAACTGTCGCCGTGCGGATGGTATTTACCGAGAACCTCTCCTACTATTCTTGCAGATTTTTTGTGTGATTTATTTGAAAATAATCCCAATTCTTTCATCCCGAATAATACGCGTCTGTGAACCGGTTTTAAACCGTCTCGAACATCCGGTAAGGCACGAGAAACGATAACCGACATTGAATAGTCAATGTATGCCGATTTCATTTCTTTCTCAATATTAACCGGGATAATTTTTGCTAATTCTTCCATACTTTACTTAAATCTTTAATAATCAATTCCTTTCGCTAGTTTTTTCTTTTTTTAAAGAATTTGCTAAAATAATGATTTTTTATGATAAAACAGAATGTTTTTTAACAAAAATTATTAACTGAAAATTGTTAATAAAAATTGATAATTTTCAAGGTTTATTAAATCCGTATTGTCTTCGGATGACTTGTTTATAATCAGTAAATTATAAATTAGATCAGATTACTTTTGTAAATTTATGTTTATCCGAAAATTTTTGCTAAGCCCCTGCCGTAAGTTCAATAATTTTCTTATCTTCAGGATAATATAAAAAAGATTGTACGGGCAGTTTATATAAATCTTCCAGAAGTTGTCTGTATTCGTCCAATTGATCTTTGTATTTTTTATGATGTTTACCGAATTTGAAATCAATGACAATCAATTTTTCTTCAGAGAATAAAACTCTGTCGGGTATTCTGACTGTTCCTTTCTCCGTTAACAGCGCATCTTCATTGAGGACCTTATAACTGCCGTCAAACCAGTGTTTCACATCTTTATCCGTAATAATCTTGTTGATTTTTTCTTTTAGTTGTTTTGCTTCGTCTAAAGTTAACAGTCCTTCATAATGTTGCATCATCACTGATTTTTCCACATCTTTCACCGTATTGATATTTTGAAAAATAAGATGCATTAATTTGCCGTGATTTACTTTTTCTTCGATTTCCGGAATACTTTCAATCAAAAAATCTTCGGAACTGAATTTTAGTTTTAATTTATTATGCCACTGATTATTAGGATACAAATCTTCATAAAAATCAGAATTTTGAGAATCCGTTATAAGCGCTTTTTCTTCAGTTTTATGATTCATTGAAAAATCAAAGATTTGTGTTTCTTTATCATAAAAATCAGACAAATTAAACGTCCTCTCCTGCTCCCCTACTCCTGTTGTAACAGATTGATTAATAATTTGATATAGTATATCACTTGTATTTTTAATCGAACGGTCGTTTTTACTTTTCGGATTTGGTTTTTTGACAGATGAAAAAGTAATTAATTCATTTTCTGCACGCGTAAATGCCACATACAAAAGATTTACGGCATCAGTATAACTGTACAACATTTCATCGAAATAATCTTTTCGAAAAATAGTTTGAGCTAACTTACCGGAATATTTTATGGGTAAAAACGGAAAACGATTAAACGGAGTTTTGTCTGCTTTTGCCCATAAGATCGGTGCTTTGTATGCATTATGATTGAAATCGAAGTTGGTATAAGGCATCAGAACGGTATCAAAAGAAAGTCCTTTAGATTTGTGTATCGTCATTATTGTAAGGGCATTTATCTTATCTGAAATTTGAACCGAAGTATTTTTTCCTTTTTCTTCCCACCAATCAATAAATTCCGATAAATCAGAATATTTTCTGCGCGTAAATTCGACCAAACTGTTCTGAAATGTCTTGATATAAGCAAATTCCTGTGTTTTATCGTTTAAATTAAAAATTGAAATAAGTTCTTCGCTTAATTCGAAAAGTTCTTTTTGTGAAAAGATTTCAAAGTCATTGAAAAACCGTGACGGCAGTAATTGCCTGTAACTTTCATCATGCAATGATAAAAATACGGTGTTTACATCCGTCAAATCATGGTTTAACTTTTGATATTCAAAAATTAATTGAGCTAAATTTATTGTATCTTTCGGACTATCAATGTATTTCATAGCTGCCGTTAGTACTCGAACTGCTGAAGAATTTTCAATATAAAGTGATTCGCCTGAAATAATCTTATATTTTGCCCGATCGGATGTTTCATTTTGATAGCGTGTTAAAAGTTCCGTTATTTCCTTTGCTTGTTTATTTGTTCTGACTAAAATGCCGATATCTTTTGCATTTTTTGTCTTGTTTTTAATCATTTTATCTATAATCTGCGGAAATTTTTCATCAAGTTGCTCCTGATAATCATCTTTTTCGAGAAAATATATTTTAACGCTTCCGCCTTTTTTATCCTTACCGGCAGGAACTTTTTGTTTTTGATCGGAATAAGCATCAATCAACATTCGGTCGTAGTTTTGTTCTTTAAGAGCTTCTTTTACGGTCGTATTATTAATTTCTTCAAGTTTTTCATTGTATTGATTCTGAAGTATTTGAGGGATAATTTCAAATATCGTATTATTGAATATAATGATATTTTCAAGACTTCGCCAATTGGTATCCAGTGTTTTTTCTTCGATAAAATTTGTTCCGATATCATTTTTAACACCCGAGAGTAACAATTTCCAATCACCGCTTCGCCAACGGTATATGGATTGTTTAATGTCGCCTACGATTAAATTTTTAAACCCCATGCTTAATGAATTTATTATAAGCGGTTTAAAATTTTCCCATTGAAAACCCGAAGTGTCTTGAAATTCATCAATTAAGATATTTTGAAAACGGTTTCCGATTTTCTCGTATATAAAAGGAGCATCGTTATTTCCGATAATTTCTTTCAGCAATAAGGTCGTATCACTGATGAGCAAAACATTATTTTCATTTCGATAATCCGGTAAAAAACCGGCTAAATCATTGATAATCCCGAATGAATGAAAGTTATTAATAATTTGTTGAGCCGTATAATAATTTTCATGATCTGTTTCAAAAAGTTGAAAATAATTTTCAAGAATTGAGGATAATTTTTCATATACCGATGTAATATCCGAAATCACTTCTTTTGTCGCAGATTTTGCATACCAATTTTCAATGCCTTCACGGGCATTTAAAATTGTTGCCGTGAAATCATCGTATTTTTTTTCTGTTGCAATTTTTTTCAGAAAATGATTTGAAACAGTTTTAAATTTTGCTCCCAATACATTATAATCAATACCTGAATCTTCGATTATTTTTTTATATTGCTCAGCAAAAACGGTCATTTGCGTTTCAAAGATTTTTTTAATTTTGTTAAGTTCTGTTAAAAAGTCAGATAATTCATTTTTGTTAAATTTATGAATGCCGGAAGTATAGAGTTCTTGAAAGCGTTCTTTAAACAGTTCTTTTGCCAGTTGTTTAATATCTTTTTTAAAATCCCAACTCTTATTGTCTTCTGTTTTTGAATTTGCAAATTGAATCAACCATTTTTGTAATTCTTTATTTTCTGAAATTGATGCATACAGCATTTCAGTTAATTCATCGATTACTTTATTCGTATCTAATTCAATATCGTAAGATGAGTTAAGATTCATTTCAAATGCGAATGCTCGAATAATTTGTTGCACAAAACTGTCGATTGTATTTACATGAAATGCCGAATAATTATGTAAAATTTGATTTTGAACCGATTGTGCTCTTTTTTGAACGGAAATTTCATCTTTCAGTTTACTTTCTTTTAATATTTCGGAATAATAGTCGGCATTTTTGCCTTTTTGAACAAGTTCGTTTAATTTTTTGAGAATACGTGTTTTCATTTCTTCAGCTGCTTTATTTGTAAAGGTCACAGCCAGTATCCTGCTGAAATTATCCGGATTTTTAAAAGCAGTTTTCAGGTAATTTAATGTAAGTAAATACGTTTTACCCGAGCCGGCAGATGCTTTATAAATTTGTAATTTGTTCACGTATGTTTATTTTTGTTATGAATTTTGTATTCCAAAAGTATAATTTTTTTTGATGCAAGCCGATTTAATTCGAAATATTGATGTTTGGTCGCCCGAAATAATTCTTCTCCTTCTCGTAAGCGGATTTTTAATCGGTGTTATTAATACACTTGCAGGAAGCGGTACGGCAATCGGTTATGCCGTTTTTATGTGGCTGGGATTACCGCCTGCATGGGCAAACGGAACAGTTCGTATCGGTGTTATTCCTCAAACATTTGCTGCCGCATTAAATTTTTACAAACATAAATTACTTGATTTAAGAAGTGTCGCATACATTGCCGTTCCGATTACAATCGGCTCTGTTCTCGGTGCTCAAATTGCGGTAA
>JANTGL010000073.1 GCA_024762915.1 Bacteroidales bacterium
TTTATTCATCTGAAAGCAAAAACGATATGAGTTTTGAAAAAGCAAAAGAACTGGCTGATAAATTTGCCGAACAAGAAGGTCGCCGACCGCGAATTATAATTGCCAAAATGGGACAAGACGGACACGACCGCGGTGCAAAAGTTGTTTCAACCGGCTATGCCGACATCGGTTTTGACGTTGACATAGGTCCCTTGTTTCAAACACCTGCAGAAGCTGCCAAGCAAGCCGTCGAAAATGATGTTCATGTACTTGGGGTATCAAGTTTGGCTGCCGGACACAAAACTTTGGTTCCGCAAGTTATTGAAGAACTTAAAAAACTCGGACGCGAAGATATTATGGTTATCGTCGGCGGTGTTATTCCCCATCAGGATTATCAATTTTTGTATGATGCCGGTGTGGTTGGCATTTTCGGACCGGGAACATCTGTTTCGGAAGCGGCTGTTCAAATTTTGGAAATATTGTTGGATTAGTTTGATAAAATCCTTCTAAAAAAATAAAAATAAAGCAGATAATCAATTTGAAAACATTTAATATACCAATATCTATTGTTATATTAAATATTATTTTCAAAGGATTATTCCTTTCATCTAATTCTGTTGCAGGCGATGAACCCTTTAGTGTTTTTTATGCACAATCGGATATTATTTCAATTATCAAATTTCTTTCAAAAGGAAATAATCCTCCGCTTTATGAAATTTTATTACATTTTTGGATAAAACTATTTGGAATATCGGCGTTTTCAGTAAGAATTCCATCACTGATCTTTAATAGTATAACAGTTCTTTTTCTTTACAAAATCGGCAATAAATATTTCAATTTAAACATTGCTTTAACGGCAAGTTTATTATTTGTTTTTTCTGATTATCAAATCATGTTTGCTCATGAAGCACGAGTATACGCACTATTGGGAATGTTAACGACAATTTCCGTATATTTATTTTTGGAATTAATTACAACAGAAAAATTAACAAAACAAAATTTAATATTTTTGATAATCTCAAACATTCTCATTATATATTCTCATTATTTTGGTTTCTTTATTATATTTTTTCAAGTACTATTTATCATTTTCAATAAGACCTTAAGAAATAAATATCTGAAACAATTACTCATTTCATTAGCGATAATTACATTGTTTTATTTACCGAATATAAACATTTTAATTAATCGTTTCATTTTTTCAACTACAAACGGAACATGGGTAAAACCTGTTTCCGGTTTGGGAAACTTACACGATGCATTATATTGGTTTTCAAATAATAACAAAATACTATATCTTTCAGTCATCCTTATTTTATACGGAAGTCTGTTAAAATTAACTTATTTATTAAAAATTAATCGATACATAAAAACGATTTTTGTATTCGGAATAATACCGATATTCTTTTTGATAAGTGTTTCCGTTTTCTTTAGTTTGCCGTTTATATGGAGATTTACGTCTTTGTCTTTTTTTATATCTTTTTTTGTTCTTATTCTTCTTTTTATTTTCATCTTAGCATACATTTATACGAACAAAGAACAAAATAAGTATTCCTATCTAATCGGAATTTTTATTTTACCGTTACTTATTTTTTTCAGTATTTCTTTTTTTATACCGATTTTTATAAACAGATATTTAATGTTTATTTCGATTCCGTTTTATTTAGTCATTGCAATAGCTGCAGATTTTCTTATAAAAAAACGGTATTTTTCGTATTTTTTGTCAATATTTTTAATCGTAATATACATAATTACGGTAAATCCTAATATTTCAAACAAAAGAAATGTAAAAGAAACTATTGCCAAACTAAAAGAACTGAAAACAAATAATTCAATAATTTATTTTTGTCCCAATCATTTTAAACTCAACTTTCTCTATTATTATAATATTAATTGGTTTAAAGATTTCAGCGGTATGTATACAGACAAAACGGACAACTGTTTACATAAAGATAATATCTATCCTATTACGGATCAAAGTCAAATAGATACAAATAAAATCAATTTGGCAGAGAAAACATTTTATCTGGACGCAGCAGCTAACTTTTCATATCCGAACAATAACATATTTAATAAACTCAATAATATTTTATCTTTACAAAACAAATACGAGTTTTATAAAATATTTAAAATTTATGAATTTAATGCCGAAGAATAAATTGCGTTCTATCGCTATATGCATTTTTATTTTGTATATTGCCATTACGGCAGCAAATAACAATCGGAATAATATTTGATACATTTTATGTGAAAAAAAATGCAAAATCTATGCTATCTTAATATTATTTATTTTATTTGCAAAAAATTCACGACTAATGACCATACAAGTCTTAAAATCTAAAATTCACAGAGTAACCGTAACCGGTGCAGACTTGAATTATGTAGGCAGTATCACCATTGACGAAACATTAATGGAAGCCGCCAACATCATCGAAGGCGAAAAAGTCCAAATTGTTAATAACAACAACGGCGAACGCATTGAAACTTATGTTATTAAAGGTGAAAGAAATTCCGGAAAGATTGAACTTAACGGAGCAGCGGCACGCAGAGTGATGCCGGGTGATGTTATCATCATTTTCTCTTATGCTTTTATGGATTTTGAAGAAGCCAAAACCTTCAAACCTTGGGTGGTATTTCCGGATACCGAAACCAATCAAATTCTTGATTAAACGAATTTTGTTTATAAAAACTTTCAAAGCACTTCTTTTCGAGAGGTGCTTTTTATTTTATTTTTTATAATTTTGAAAAAATTAAAATAATATACCTATGAAAAATCTCTTTAAAATTTTTATTCTTACTTTCATTTTTTTATCTGTACATAAAATATCTGACGCACAAGACATAGACCTCTTTAACAAGCATAAAAACGACAATTTTGATATGCCTGAAATTATCGGTAAAATGTCTTTTCAAGAATATCAACTCTTATCGCGTGATTTGAGAATGAAACACATGCTTTATGCTATGGTCGTTCCGGGTTTCACACATTTTTATGCGCAGGAAAACAAACTCGGCTATTCAATGTTGGCAACCCGAGTTATCGGATACGGCGGATTAGGATATGTTTGGCTGAAAAATAAAGATCGAATTACCTTTAAAGATTTGTTACTTACACAATTTAACCGAAATATTTTTCCGGAAGAAGAAAGAAATAAATACTCTGCAATTACCGGCATTTCTTTAGCATTTATATTCGGAAGTTATCTTTTTGATTGGATCCACGGACAATATCGGCTTGAAAAAAAACAAGAAGAAATTCGATTTAAATTCAGTCCTCGTTTAATTTCAGGAAACTTTCATTCAAAAAACACTTTTATGCAAACCGTTCCCGCAATCGGAATCTCAATAAACTTTTAAAAATGGCAAAGATTAAAACCGTTTATGTCTGCAGCAATTGCGGAAATAAAGTTGCAAAATGGGTCGGGCAATGCTCCGCCTGCGGCGAATGGAATACGTTTGAAGAAGAAATTGAACAAAAAGAAACCGGTTCATCTTATAAACCGGCAAAAAAAATTGTATCAAAACCGAAACTGATTAAAGATATCACCTACGAAAAAGAACAACGCATTAATACTTTAAATAATGAATTCAACAGAGTTCTGGGCGGCGGTTTAGTTCTCGGCTCAATTGTTTTAATAGGCGGCGAACCCGGTATAGGAAAATCGACACTGGCATTGCAGGTTGCCGCTCGATTGCAAAAATATAAAACCCTCTATGTTTCGGGTGAAGAAAGTTTGCAACAAATAAAACTACGTGCCGAACGCGTTTCGGAAGAATACAACACATGTTTTATTTTATCGGAAACTCGAATGGAAAATATTTTACTTCATTCAGAAGAATTAAATCCCGATATCATAGTGATTGACTCGATACAAACCGTTCATACCGAAAGAAGCGATTCGTCACCGGGCAGCGTTTCTCAAATCAGAGAATGCACAACGGAGATTTTAAAATATGCCAAAGAAAACGGAAAACCGGTTATTTTAATCGGACACATTAATAAAGAAGGCAGTTTGGCGGGCCCAAAAGTTCTGGAACACATTGTCGATACGGTCTTACAATTTGAAGGCGACCGAAATCATATTTACAGAATTTTGCGCGCATCAAAAAATCGTTTCGGTTCAACCAATGAAATCGGTATTTTTGAAATGCAGAGTTCCGGATTACGTGAAGTTACAAATCCTTCGGAGCTTTTATTATCGCAAAACGAAGAAGCGACAAGCGGTGTTTCCGTATCGGCAACCATCGAAGGTGCTCGTCCGTTTTTAATTGAGATACAAGCACTTGTAAGCACCGCGGCTTACGGCAATCCGCAACGCAGTTCTACCGGTTTCGATATCCGAAGATTAAATATGTTACTTGCCGTTTTGGAAAAACGTGCCGGCTTTCGCCTCACACAAAAAGATGTTTTCCTGAATGTTGCCGGCGGCATTAAAATTGACGACCCTGCCGGAGATTTAGCAGTCATTTGTTCGGTTTTGTCTTCCGATATTGATATTGCTTTGCCGAAAGATACTTGTTTTGCGGGTGAAGTCGGTTTATCCGGAGAAATTCGCCCCGTAACACGTATTGAGCAACGTATAAGCGAAGCCGAAAAACTCGGATTTAAACGTATATTTATTTCGCGTTACAACACTAAAGGCATTGATATTTCAAAATTTAAAATCAATATCCTCGGTGCGGGAAAAGTGGAAGAAGTTTTCAGAAATTTATTAAAAAAATAGAATTTATTCTTTTTTAATTTCTTGCGGAAAATAATCAAAATCTCTGCCGTTATAAATCATTAACGTATCAATATCTTCAAAAGTTTTGGCTCGGTTGGTTCCGATTAAAATTCCGTCAGTTTCTATTCGTTGCAAACTGTCGTTAATAATCATTTTTCTGCGTTTCGGTATATTTTTAACAAATAAATAATTTTCATCCAAATCCCTGGAATCTAATAAATTACCGTATTTCCCGGCAACATAAGTATTAATTTCCAAAATAATTAATTTCCGTTTTCCGGTTTTAATATTTGTTAAAATAAAAGCAGCATCTCTGTTTTTATCACCGTTATAATCGCCGTAGCAAAATGAATTAAATTCAGATTTTGAAGGTTCGGCAAAAATTTGCCACATTTCTTTATCAGCATCTTTTCCGTACAGTTTTTCACGTTCACTTTTCGGAATTTTGGAAGTATAATTATTAGCTTTCAGATAATTCGAAATCGCTTTTCGATATTTTGTTGATGCAATTAATTTTTTCGCATTATCATTACCGTACATTCCTTCAATCGTATAAAATGTTTCGGGTAATACCAAGTATTCAAAAGACATATATCCCTTTTTATCTCCTACAGAAACTTCTGCCCAGTTATTTTCAAATACATCATATACTTGAACTTCCGTACCGAAAGGATAAGACCCTATAACATAAGAATTTTTAACTTTATCGGACCTAATATTCAAATTTTCACTGATTGTCATCATTGTTTCGGACGAAAAATCTTTTTGAATTACTTTTACCAAAGGTCCTAAAAGTAAATAGACAATGAAAAGAAACGGGATTATTCCGAAAAACAAACCGCTTATAAACAGGGCTTTTTGTTTTAAGGTAGTTTCTTTCGGGGTATCTTTTGTATTTTTAAATTTATCAAATAACTTCATCGTAATATAAAATTTATGGTAACTTTGTTTCACCGAAGTTATGAATTAAATTTATAATGTCAAAAAAATAATTAATAAACTTCAAAGCATGAAACATCAAATCTTATTTTTATTCATTATAATTCCCGGTTTAATTTTTTCACAATCAATTAAATTTGAAAAGCCGAATTACAAAAAAATCGAAAAAGAAATTTCACAAGAAGAAAGTAATTTTTATTATAAATCACTTTTTGAAAGATATCAAAACGGTGATACGACTCTTAATTTACAAGAAAAAAGACATTTATATTACGGCGAAATTTTTCAAGACAATTATTCGCCCTTCGGTACTTCCGACTACACTGACAGTATTAACATTGTACTGAATAACAACACATTAACCGATACGGATTACCAAAACATCATTCGGTTTTCCGATTTGATTCTTCTTAATAATCCGTTTGATCTGCAAGCCCTGAATTATGCATTGTTTGCCTGTGATAAAAGCGGGCAAAAAGACCTTTCGGACAAAAAATATGCTCAAATGAATGTTATTTTCGATGCTGTATTAAGTTCGGGAGACGGATTAAAAAAAGAATCTGCTTTTTATGTTATATACATTAGCCATGAATATGCCGTTTTAAACATTCTCGGATTTGAATTCGCAGGTCAACAAAGCTTAATTGAACATTATGATTTTTTAAAAGTCAATAATAATAAATATCATATTGAAGGCTTTTATTTTGATGTGAGTCCGAGCTTAAATCATTTAAATGAAATTTATAAATAAATAAACGTAAAAGATGAAATTAAAAATTTGGGGGTTATTGCCTGTTACAAGAAATCAATTTGTGATTATTGAAATCATATTATTCTCATTTTTTTTCTTACTGACCGTCTTTTTCTTTTCTTGGTCAGTCCCGAAATATGTCGATGATCCGATGATTCTTTTCCATGCAAAATATTTAAAATACATTACTTTAGCATTGAGTTTTTTAATTGTTGTAGAAACCCAATATTATTTAAACAAATTTATCTCAAAACAACTAGAAATTAATGAATTACAACGATTGAAAATTGAATTGCAAAACGACGAAATCATGCAAAGCATTCGCTATGCCAGCCGTATTCAAGAAGCCATATTACCGGATAATAACAAACTGCCGGATATGCCGGAACATTTTATTTTTTACAAACCGAAAGATATTGTAAGCGGTGATTTTTATTGGTTTGCCCAACACTACGGGAAAATGGTAATTGTTGCAGGTGATTGTACCGGTCACGGTGTTCCCGGTGCTTTTATGAGTGTCCTGGGTATTTCCTCTCTGAATGACATTATCAACGAAACAGAAGAAGAATTAGATTCCGGAGAAATACTGAACATTCTCAGAGATAAAGTTATCACTTCTTTGAAACAAGATACTGAAGGTTCCATTTCTGTGTCCGGAATTGATTTGGCATTAATTATCTTGGATATAAAAAATAAGCAAATACAATTTTCCGGAGCCAAAAATCCTATTTTTTTAATACGAAACAAAAAAATCCCCGGGACTTTCGAGAATTCGGATTATTCGGTTACTGAATCAGATAATTACAACTTATTTCATTTTAAACCGGACAAAATGCATATTGGTTTACATCCTATTTTTCAACCCTTTAAAACTCAAATTATTAAATTCGAAAAAAACGATACAGTTTATCTCTTTTCAGACGGTTTTGTCGATCAAATGGGCGGTTCTCAAGGGAAAAAATTAATGAACAAACGGTTTAAAAATATGTTGCTTAATATTCAAAATAAAAATATGAGCGGACAGAGGGAAATCGTTGAAAGATACTTTAATAAATGGAAGGGTGATACTGAACAAACAGATGATGTGATTCTGTTCGGGATTAAAGTTTGATTTTTAGTAATTTGCAAGTCATTGAAACATTTTGTTAAAAAGCAAAGGATTAAATATAAATCCGTTTCACTTAAATTATAATAGCAATACGATGACTATCTGCACCTTAGATTTTGTTCTGAGATTATTCGATATTTAACCGATCATTTAATAATCAAAAATAAATTTGCAACATTAAATAATTCATTTAACTTTGCATCACAAAGTACTTTTAAAACAATTAGAAATGAGTGACGAAAAACAAAAGCATCTGGAAAACTTATCCGAAATTCGCTCCATTATGGAACGATCTTCAAGTTTTCTGTCGTTAAGCGGTTTAGGCGGTATTTTTGCAGGAATTTTTGCACTTGCCGGTGCCGGTTTTGCCTATTGGTACATCTATATTTTTAATGCCTTTGAAAGAAAATCATTTCTTATCGAAACATCCGATTTAAGCATCGAAATGATATTGGTTTTATTTGCTGATGCAGCAATCATTTTACTTCTTGCTTTACTTTTCGGATTTATTTTTACATATCGTAATGCAAAATCAAACGGATTAAAAGTCTGGAGTAAAACGGCAAAATTACTCGTAATAAATTTGTTCATACCTTTAATTACAGGCGGATTTTTTATCATAATATTATTATGGCACGGAGCGGCATTTATTATTGCGGGAACAACGCTTATTTTTTACGGACTTGCCCTTATCAATGCGTCAAAATACACACACAAAGACGTGCGTTGGCTCGGTATTACCGAAATTGTAATCGGACTGATTGCCTGTATCGATATCGGATACGGATTATGGTACTGGGCTTTGGGATTCGGTATTATGCACATCATTTACGGATCCGTAATGTATTTTAAATATGAAAGAAGAAATTCTTAACATAAATTCATATATACTAAAAATTTAACCCTATGAAAACATTATCATTTATTATTTTTTTCGCTATAACATCGACAATATTTCTTTCTTGCGAACCGAAACAAGAAAACACACCCGATGCTTTCCGGGATAAATCTGTTATCAGTGATATTTCATCAATGAAAAGAGGATATTCCGATTTAATTTCTACTTTATATGCTGAAATTCTTGAAAAAAATACGGAACTGCAAGCTTTAGAAGACAGCTTAAACAGTTTAAAAGACAATACTTTCAGTACAACTGAAGAGGCAAATCTCTATTTTTCAAACAATCAAAAATATTACGATGCTGCTTATAAATATATTGAACTGATACAAGACAGTATTTTGCGTGAAAAAATATTTGAACAGTTAAGCGAAAATGAGAATAATTTCAATCAAAAAACCGAAAATTTAGCATCAATATTGGGTAAAATTTCTCAAAAGCAAGCGGAATTAAACGATGCTCATTATGCATTGAAAATTCTGTTAACCATGGAACAAAACAAAGATTATCAAATAAATAATTTCCCCGATACAACAGCTGTTTCAAATTTAAAAGGTAAATATGAAAACATTCTAAAATTAATTAAGGAAAAACTGAAAGAATAATGGGTAAAAGCCACTAATTCACAATTAAAATCAAATATTTTGTGCATTGAATGATAAAAAGCCACTAATTCACTAATAAAATAATTTATAAAATAGCTAAGAACTTTCAACTTATCTAAAAAAATAAAAATAATAATTCGTGCATTCGTGGCATTTCTCAATGAATTAGCACCATAATATGAAATCAATTATATCAAATATCAATAAATTTTTTGAAAGCAGGGTTCGACTCGGTATTATGTCAATTCTTATGATACATGAGAAAATTGATTTTAATACGTTGAAAGCAACGCTCAAATTAACCGACGGGAACCTTGCTTCGCATTTGCGTGCATTGGAAAATAGAGAATATGTTGAATTCAGCAAAGGATTTTCCGGCAGAAAAACACAGACATTTTATAAAACAACAAAACTCGGAAAACAGGCATTCACTGAACACATTAACGCACTTGAACAATTAATTAAAGAACAAAAATAATTTTTTTTATCTATTAACTTTGTGCTGCAAAGCACTTTTAAAACAAACAAAATGGAAGACTTAAAATTTAACATCTACGTAAAACTTGCGATTATCAGTTTCATTGCAATCATTTTAATTGCCTCTGTATCAATGGTAACAAACTTGGCAGAAGAACGACAAAGTTTGCAAACTACGGCAATAAACGACATCAGTTCCAAGTGGGGAAATGCCCAAACGATTTCCGGACCGGTACTTTCAATCCCTTATTATCGTTACGAAAAACAAGTGCAGGAAGATAAAAGTGTAAAATATTTAAAATATAAGGAATACATACACATCCTTCCGGAAACTTTGACTATTAACGGCAACATTTTCCCGGAAGCAAAGCACAGAAATATCTATGAAACGGTTGTTTATAAATCTGAATTGACCCTTAAAGGAAATTTTAAGAATATTGATGTCGGGGAATTAAATATTGACCCGAAAAATATTCTTTGGGATAAAGCAATGTTAACAATGGGTATCAGCGATTTAAGAGGCATCGAAAATGAACTTCTCATAAGCTTGAACGATACTGATATAACGTTTAATCCCGGAAGTGCTTCTCCCGGTATCATTTACAGCGGTGTAAACATTAAATTTCCGAAAATTAATCCCGAAGAAAATACCGTTTACAACTTTTCATTAAATATTAATCTAAAGGGAAGTCAACAATTGTATTTTGTTCCGGTAGGGAAAACAACTGACATACATCTAAATTCACCTTGGCAAAATCCGAGTTTTAACGGAGCTTTTCTCCCCTCCCCGCAAACTATTGACAAAAAAGGGTTTACTGCTGATTGGAAAGTACTGAATTTAAACAGAAATTTTCCGCAAATGTGGACAAATGAACAATACAATTTTAACAACTCGGTATTCGGCGTTGATTTACTGCTCCCGGTCGATAATTATCAGAAAATTATGCGGTCGATAAAATATGCCGTATTGTTTATTGTATTCACTTTTCTCACGTTCTTCTTTACGGAAGTGTTGAAAAAGAAATTCATCCATCCGGTACAATA
>JANTGL010000074.1 GCA_024762915.1 Bacteroidales bacterium
TTTTGTTTGAATTTTTTATTAAGACAGTTCGTAACTGTTTCGGATTAATTAAAAAGTGAGGCAACTTTGCTGTCTTTTGAAATGATTGCATTAAACAACAGTTCCATGTTGATGTGCGAAGCTTCTTCTCCGGTGCTTTTCATAATTGCCGCATAACCGGTAATTCCTTTTTCGGCATAGAGAATATTCTCATCATCAATGTTTTTCAATGTCTTGAAACAAAGATTATCTGAAATGCTTTCAAGCGATTGATTGAAAATAATTTTCCCTTCGTCAAGAACGACAACCGTATCAATAATCCCTTCGATATCTTTAACCTGATGGGTTGAAATAACAAACAATTTATTTTCGCTTAATGCGGAAGCCATCAGTTTTCTGAAAATACTTTTTGAAGGAATATCCAAACCGTTTGTAGGTTCGTCGGAAAATAAAACCGGAGTATCCGATGCCATCCCGAAAGATATCAGAAATTTCTTTTTTTGCCCGTAAGACATTTTACTTAACTTTTGCTCCGTATCAATACTGAATTCTTTTAAGTATTCGTAAAAATTTGTTTCATTGAAGTTCGGATAAAAAGGTGCCGTAATTTTTAAGAAGGTTTTAACCGAAATTCCGGGTGTTTGAAATTCTTCCGGTATCAGATAATAACTTGAAAGAACTTTGGGCGTTCTTTTTTGCGGAATTTCACCGTTTAACATTAGGTTTCCGGAAGCGGGATGTAAAATTCCCGCCATTTGTTTCAGTAAAGTTGTTTTCCCTGAGCCGTTTTTCCCGAGCAGACCATAAATTCTGCCCTCTTTTAATTCTAAGTTTAATTCGGAAAAGAGTGTATCTTTTTTCTTGTATCCGAAATTAAGATTCTTTATTTCTACCATAATTTAATGTTTTAGTGTTCTACAAAACTAATACACTACAAATGTATGACAATAAATTTGAATTATGCAAATTTTTTTGAAGTTTTTTTGAAAAAATATTTAATTCAGGAGATAGAAAGTTACTTTTTAGCGCTATAAATTATTGATAAACAGGTCTATGTGGAAATTTGTCTCGACATCAAAAGAATAGTTTTTTTTCAGAAATTAATACTCATTAATAATAACCGATTTTTTATTTCTGTGCATTTGAGATAAAATCAGTCCTGTTATAACAACTAATATTCCGATTATATTCAGTAAAGAAAAATTTTCACCTAAAATAATAAATGAAAAAAGAGCCGTAACTACGGGAATGAGATTAGAGATGGTATTTGCTCGAGTTACTCCGAGATGTTTTATACCGAAAGTGAAAAGCATAAATGCAATTGTAGAAGCAAAAACAGCTAATTCTAATAAAGGAAACCATGCTTCCCATGAGAATCGGATTGCAATAAAGTCCTTATAATCGAAAATAAAAAACAAAGGTGTAAACATGAAAACGCCAATCAAATTTTGGTAAGCAATAATAGAATACACATTGTATTTTTTTGTAATTTTAAGAACAACAACGGAATATGCAACAGCTGCAAAAACCGCTAAGAGCATGAATCCGATTCCGTACAAATCTGCTTTAAAACGGAATTCATCTTTTACAATAACCATAATAACGCCTGTTATTGATAAGATAATCCCGAGTATATTCGCAAGGGTCAATCTTTCTTTTGTAAAAAAATAGGCAGCAATAAGACTGAAAAGCGGGATTGTAGAAATTAAAACAGATGCAACCGTTGAAGAAACATGTGTGAGTCCGAAATTTTCACCTAAAAAATAAACAAAGGGTTCAAAAAAAGCAATTATTACTATTTTAAAACGGTCTTCTTTTTTTATTTTTTGAATTTTATGAAACAGCAATCCGAAAAGAAATAAGAAGAAGACTGATAAAATAAGTCTTAAATATATAAGCGTAATCGGTTTATATACAGCCAAAACTTGCTTTGACCATACGAAAGAAAAGCCCCAAAACAGGACAGCAAAAAACATTGCCGTATAAATTTTTATGTTCCGGTTTTTCATAATGTATTAATCTGAAGAATATGCAGCTTATATTTCAGCTATTTTATTCGTCCGAATCAGTGCTTCACAAATTTTGAAAACGAAACTTTTCCTGAAGTATCTGTTAATTTCAATATATAAATTCCGTTTTTTAAATTTTCAATATTAACAGACGTACGATTATCTGTATTTTGAATTACGGTACTTCCTGTTAAAGTTAAAATTTCTGTTTTTAGAATTTTATTAAGAGATTCAAAATGAATATAATCTTTTGCCGGGTTCGGATAAACTTTCAAATTATTTTCAAAATTCTTAATACCTGTTGCGGTAAAAACATGATAACCGAGATATTCAGAGGTCCCGTTAATTGCAGTATCTGCTTGTTCAATAGTTATTTCCGTCCATTCTCCCGTGCCGTCCAGAACACTCATGTTCTTATTTCCCGCTAATACATCCGGATTTCTGTAAAACCCATTATCCAAACCCCATTTCCCTCCTGCAATTGAAGCATAAATACAATCAACTCGGTCTTCCCATGTATCGCCGTATCTTAATAAAGCAACGGGATCATCTCCGTTATAATAAGTAGCCGAAGTAGAAGCATAAGCCGAAGAATGAGCATAAGCAGGGTTTACTGCTGAAGCATTTTCATAAATCAATGTTTGTCCGGCATTTATTGTACCGGATAAGGCATCACCATTTGCATAAGGACCTGCAGGAAGATCTGTAGTGCTCCATCTTCCTAAATAATAAGTACTTAAGTCTACATCGGCATTCCCGACATTCGTCAATTCGATATATTTATCATTGCTTAGGCCTTCATAATATTGAGAAATAATAATTCTGTTTGCATCTTCCTGCGCACTGACATTTATTTCAAATTCCTGTGTGATTGTTTTTTTTGTATCATCCGTTACCGTAAGTATTACATTGTCAATTCCCGTGACAGAAGGTGTTCCCGTTAATATAGCCGTTGCTCCGGTATTTTCGGTTAAGCTTAACCATGCAGGCAGTTCTGTGCCGGTCAGCGTAAAGTTTGCTCCCGCATCACCCGATACCGTGATATTGTACGTATATAATTCATTTGTAACGGCATCTGTTACGGGGTCTGAAGTGAATGCAATCGGATTTCCGTCAGAAACTGTTATATCAAAAATCTGAGAGATTGAATCTTGCCCGTTTTTTAATTTTAAATATATGGTATAAGTTCCGGTATCAGAAAGAGCAGGTGAGCCGGTAAGCGAAGCGGTTGCTGATCTCAACTCACTTGTTAATGAGCTGAAAGTGAGCCAAGCAGGAGGAACGGAATCAATTGAGATTGTTAATACGGAATCCATAGAACAAGAGGCCGAAACAGCATAAGAATAGGAAGTTCTGTCTGTTGCTGTTTTAACCGGATAAGAAGAAAACCAAAGCCCTGAACAATTGTTATTCCAAATACACTCAGCCCATTCGGGATGATCGATAAAGGGATTTCTGTTATGTTGGTAATCCGAATAAATGATATTATTTCGGTTTCTTTCCCAATCGTCAACAGGATCAGATTGATTCCATGAGAGCAAATCGTCTAAAAGAGCATAAACCGGATCATGCGTGTTATGATCAGCCGGGAAATAGTTGATAAGTTCCAAATCCGGTTCATTATTTTCACCTTTATAACGGGTTGCCATATAAAACATCATTCTTGCAACATCGCCCTTCACTTCGTCACGCGGTTCCCATGTCCACAATAAATCATCATAGAAACATCCCGTGGATAAATATTCTGTACCGCCTTCAGCAAACCATCTGTTATTCTTAGCCGTGTTAGCAGAGGGGTCGGAAGGTCTTAAATGGTGAACATCAGTTCCTGCTCCCGGTCCGTATACTTCAGGATCAAATTGTCCGTGAGATTTTGACCATACATGTTCTCGTGACCAACCGTTTCCGTTATTCCATTCCTGAGCAGCATCTACTGACCAACCGGTGTATATTTCTATAACATTAGCAGAATTATTCGGATCTTTGTCCGTTTCTTTTAAAATATCCCAAACATCCGTTGTGTCGCTTGAATATTCATATTCCCTATGTCCTTTTATGATATTATACAATGCTGTTTTAAGTCCTTCACCGCCTAATCCCGAAGCGGAATCATAATAGCCGGCAGGAATTTGGCTGAATCCGGTTATTCCGGTTAAAATCAATAGATTAAGAATCAGAAATTTTTTCATATTATCAGATTAAAATGGATTAATTGAATAATCTTTTTAAAGAGAAGAGTGTAAAAGTATTAAAAATATTGAGAATATGTGAGAAATATTTTTAATAAAAAATTAAGTAAAACAGTAATTAATATCGGAAAAACTGCAAAACAAGCCGGACATTTCTGTCCGGCTTGTTTTAATTATTCATCTTATTCATATTAAAAATTATCCGTTCAATTTATGATAATCAGCTAAAAATTTTTCCAAACCGTTATCGGTAAGCGGATGTTTTAATAATCCGAGGATGGCATTAAGCGGAGCCGTTACCACATCGGCACCGACTGCGGCACATTGCACAATGTGTTGCGTATGGCGAATTGAAGCTGCCAGAACCTGTGTTTTGTATCCGTAATAATTATACATTTCTACAATTTGTTTGATTAATTCGACACCATCGGTTGAAATATCATCTAATCTTCCGATAAAAGGTGAAACGTAAGTTGCTCCGGCTTTAGCGGCAAGTAATGCTTGACCGACAGAAAACACCAATGTACAATTTGTTTTCAAACCTTTATCCGTAAAATATTTTATGGCTTTAATGCCTTCTTTAATCATCGGAACTTTTATCGTAATTTGAGGATGTAAAGCTGCCAATGCTTCACCTTCTTTAATCATCCCTTCCAAATCGGTTGAGATAACTTCGGCACTTACATCGCCGTCAACAATTTCGCAAATGGTTTTGTAATGATTTTTAATATTCTCTTCACCTTTAATGCCTTCTTTAGCCATTAATGACGGATTTGTCGTAACGCCGTCAAGTATTCCGAGGTCTTGGGCTTCTTTTATCTGATCTATGTTTGCCGTGTCAATAAAAAATTTCATGTTGTTTTGTTTATATAAATAAAAATGCAAAGATATTCAAGTTTAATTAAAATTGAAACTTTGCACTTTATAGTTTAATAGAAATAAATTATTTACAATTGACGTCCGGATCCAATCTGATTGATTTATATTTCATCATTTTAGGAGCATTATCCGGTAAAATTGATACTTTGTCGGTAAAAATAATTTCATCATTTACAGAAACAACGATATTATATGTTCTTCCCCATTTTGCGATGAATATAAAGCGTTTGTTTTTGGAATTCGGTTTGATATGATATTCCTCTCCGCTTTCTCTGTCACTTACCGTAATTTTAATATTGCCCGGGAGTTCCGAAGAACATTTTGAGAATAGGCTTCCTATCATAACGGTAACATCTGATCTTTTTACGGAATCAAGTGTAATTAAAAAAATGTCATTATCACTTGCATCCTGACTTCGGCGTGATGAATAATAGGCATGTTGTCCGTCGGCTGTCGGTGTATAAAAAATATCATCACCTACTGTGTTAATCGGATAACCAATATTAACTGCCGGTTTCCATGTACCGAATTCAGATTTTTCAGACTTAAAAATATCATATCCTCCAAGATTTTCATGTCCTTTTGAGCTGAAATACAATGTTTTATCGTCCGGATGAATAAAAGGACCTTCTTCATTATATTTTGTATTTATGCCTTCTCCCAAGTTTCGCGGCGGACCCCACATTCCGTTTTTCATTTTTTCTGAAACATAAATATCTAACCCTCCGAAACCTCCGGGTCGATCACTTGTAAAGTACAAATGTTTTCCGTCCGCAGATATTGATGCATGTGTTTCTCTGTCATCAGTATTAATATTAGGTCCTAATTTAACGGGTGTACTCCATTTACCATTTTCGAGATTACTCTGATAAATGTTTCCGTAATCTTCAGCTTTATAAATAAATAATGTTTGGCCGTCAACAGAAAGTCCGCAAGTTGCTTCGTGGTTTTTTGTATTGATATTTTTAATGCCTTTGGCTTTTGTCCACCGGCCGTCAACTTTTTCACTCATAAAAATATCTTCGTTGTAATTTCCGTCATCGTCAATTTCCTCATCCCAACCGTTGGGTCTTCTGGATGTGAAAATTAAGAGCGATTCGTCAGCTGATATAACAGGACTGTGATCTTGATATTCGGAATTGATGCTGTCACCGAGATTGCTTATTTCAAATTTTATTTTATTTTCGAATAATCTGCTCCCTGATTCACACTTAAAGATTTCGCGATTAATTACGGCTGAAACATTCGGATTTTTTTCAACAACAGGACGTAAAGCGGCTAATTCTTCAAGAGCTGCGATAAATAAATAAGATGCTTTATATGCACGTGCTAATTGATAGGAACTTTCAACATATCGATTTAAAGTTGCCGGTTTATTAAATATATTTTTTGCTTTTTTAAAGTATTTTATGGATTCTTTTTCTCGACCTTTTGTATTTAATAAAGCAAAACCCATTTTATAATTAAAGTCGCCGTCATTCGGGTTTTCGTATAAAAACCGTTCATAAAAGTCAATACTTTCAATGAAAATATCACCGTCAATAAATTCTTCCGTTAATTGAACTTCATTTAATTTTCCGGATTTCATTATATTGCAACTGCTGAAAAAAAACAGAAGAACAATCGTGATTCCGAATACAAAAAATATTTTTTTCATGTGTATTTTATTACTTATCTTCTTGAAACATCGGGTCCCAAGGCGGTAACATGATGGGTTTTTGATTTAAAATTTTCAATATCTTTTCATCGATAAATTTCTTTAAAATTACGACTCTGAACATATACTCATTAAACCATCTGTCTGTCATTGTTAAATACCCGTTGTGACCTGAGGATTTTCCCCAACTGTTTTCAAGTAACCATTTTGTTATTTTACCGGTTTGATCAACATCGGCACCCGTTAATGCCATGCCGTGAGTTGAACCGCTTTCGTGCGATAAAATGCGTTCTTTTTTATTCATATCAAATTTAACGCCAAACAGTGATTCGTAATCATAATTCTCCGTATCTAAGAGTCCTTCGTCTCTGTTAAGTTGTTTCCCTACGTCACATGAAAAATACATGGCTTCGTTGTTTTGCAAGGATTTCAGAGCATATTGTTTAATTTCTTTTGCAGGAAGATTAATAAATTTCCAATTTTTACCTTCCAGAACATTTCTGTCTTTTTTTATTTCATAAAGTTTGTAATATTCTTTTGAGGGATCATCCATTAACATAATATAATCCGAAAAGTTAATATCTCCGAGCGATTCTTTCATAAATGATTTTGGAGTGTATTTTTTAAACGGTGTAAGATTTCCGTCTTTATTTTTATATCGCCATATAAATTCTGAAGGCGGCACCCCCAGATTTATACAAAGCATTTTATAAACATCTTTGAGCATATTTATTTTTGCTTGTCGCAAAACATCATCAGTTCCTTTCATATTACGAAGATTCAGAGCATCGCCTCGAAGTTTCCTTCTGATAAGACGTACCATCATTCGAGTGTTTTCGCTTGAATGTGTTTCGGGCATGACTTCTTTAGGTACCAATCCGTATTTGTCGGCAAGATTTGTAAATGAGTTCCATACACCTCCGTCTCCTACGACATTATTAAAAAGCCATTCAACTTCACGATCATCAATTTTTTTACCTCTTGTTTCAATGATGTTTTCCAAAAAAAGATTTGATTTTTCGAAAATATCCCAAAAATAAAGGTAGTTTTCTGAATATTCAAACATCGGAAGATTTAAGCTTTGCATGGCTTTCGGACGCATCACGTTCAATGATGTGAACATCCAACATCTGCCCGAGGATTCTTGATCAGTAATTCCGTTAGTTTTTACTTTGTATTTAAATTGGTGGTCGAATTTGCCGATGTTTTGTCGGTTTAAAGCCAATTTGCCGATTGTATTGTTTGAAACGGAATTTGTAACCGCTTTCATATAAGCATCATTCTGATTGTATGCTGATTCAATTTCTTTTAATTGTTTTTCCGTTAGTGTTTTTTGACCGAAAGAAATTAAAATTGAAAAAATAAAAGATGCCAGAAAAAATAGTATATGTTTCATGTGAAATAAATTTAAAATTAAGAAACAAAAGTAAATATTTTATTTCGGATAGCCGAATGATACATTTTTTTTATATTTGACAGTAATTTATTTAAAAATTCAAAAATGACATTTTTACGAAAACTGATTTATTCCAAAAATAAAACAAGATTAATAATTGAATTAATTTTATTATTTGTGTTATTTCCGTTATTTCTTGCCTATTCTAAAATAAAAATTCCTTTAATGCTTGTATTGGTCGTTTTCGGAATTTTAATTTTTTTGTTTTTAAGATTTGATTCGAGCTTTGATAAAAAACAATTTGCGAATTGGAAATCAGGAAAACACATTTTAAAAGAAGTTCTTTTGATATTTACGGCGGCAGCAATAATAATGCTGGGGCTCATCTATTTTATTGACTCGTCACGTTTGTTTTTCTTAGCAAAAAAGATTCCTTGGTTATTAGCTTTAATCAGTATTTTTTATCCGTTATTTTCGGTTTTACCGCAAACATTAATTTATCGATTATTCTTCTTTCACAGATATGACAGTTTGTTTAAGAATGAAACACTTAAAATTATTTTAAGCGGATTATTTTTTTCATTCGGACATCTTTTATATAAAAATATTTTGGTTTTAGGATTGGCTTTTATTGCAGGAATTATTTTCGCATATCATTTCAGCAAATCTAAGTCGCTTATTTTAAGCTTTCTCGAGCATTCGTTATATGGTGTTTGGTTGTTTGCTTCCGGTTTGGGTTATTTTTTTGTCAGTCAATTCGTTAAATAAGTTGTATTAACCCGCATTATTCATGCGATTAACTTTGTGCAGATGTGAATTATCTAAAACTGCAGACATATCCGGATATTTTTTATAAGCAAGCTTATAAAGAGAGAAGTTCAAGGATTTAGATAGTTTGCATATGTGCAAAGATAATTGCAGGCATAGTCCAAATTGGGGTATAGGTCTACGATATAATACGTAGTATGAGCTTGTCTAAAAAGTCTGATTAGTCATGCTGAACTTGTTTCAGCATCTTTAAAATTACTGAAATTTTGTTTATTGAGATTCTGAAACAAGTTCAGAATGACATCTCTGCTGACTTTTTAGACAAACTTATTATTACGAGATATGTAGGTAATGTTCATTAATTAAGCAGTGAATAATGCGGGTTAAATCTTCTCCGGGTAACCCGTTATATCACGAATCTCAGAATATAATTTTTGCAAACGTTTATACATTTTTAAATAGACCTTATTAAACAGTTCATCATAAATTTCTTTATTTTTTTGAATCGGAGAATATGAACTACCCGTTCGTGTCATTGATTTTACGGCTTCTTCATACGAATTAAAATAGTTCATTCCGACGGCTGCATTTATGGCTGCTCCGAGTGCAGACGTTTCGTAAGTATGCGGTTTTTCAACCGGTAAATTAAAAATATCTGCCGTTAATTGCATGGCTTGTTCACTTTGAGAACCGCCGCCCGAAATAATTATTTTGTTTATTGTTGTTTTCGTTCTTTTTTGTGTTCTTAAAAGGCCTTCTTTCAGGGCATAGGCCAAACCTTCCAAAATGGCTCTGTAAATGTGTGCTCTGGTGTGTACGTCTCCGAAACCGATGATGGCTCCTTTAGCTTCCGTACCCGGAATTTTTACGCCCGGCGACCAATAAGGTTGTAAAGTTAAACCCATTGAACCCGGCGGAATTTCTTTTATCATTTCATCGAATAATTGTTCGGGGGCTTTGCCGGTTTTTTCGGCAATTTTCATTTCTCGGTGTCCGAATTGATGTTTAAACCAATTCACCAACCAAAAACCCCTGAAAATCATTATTTCCGTATTGTAATAATTCTGAATGGCACCCGGATAGGAAGGAAAAAACGGGATTACTTCGAAATATTTATTGTGGGTTGTTTGAAGTGTTGCCGTTGTTCCGTAACTTAAACAAGCAACATCGGCTTGAAAAACACCGGAACCCAAAACTTCGGATGCTTTATCGGATGCTGCCGCAATTAAGGGCAAACCGGCAGGTATTCCGGTTTCTTCTTCGGTTTTTTTTGTAATTTCACCGAGAATTTCAGAGGGTTTTACCAGCTGTACAAGCTTCTCACTTTCAACCGGAAACATTTTAAAATTTCGGTGTTTTTCATTTGTCCATTGATGTATTTTATAATCAAACGGCATGTATCCGACCATATTCCCGATTGAATCGGAAAAATTACCGGTAAGTTTGTAAGTCAACCACCCTGACAGGTATAAAAATTTATCCGTTTTTTCCCAAATATTCGGTTGATTTTGAATAATCCAATTGCATTCGGCATTTTTTACGGCATGTGTTACGGATTCTCGCATATTTATTAAACTCAATGCGGCTTTAT
>JANTGL010000075.1 GCA_024762915.1 Bacteroidales bacterium
TAAAGCGGAGAATCAAAAAAAAGATTCCGTAATAAAATTGTTGTATCAAATTTTACCGGGAGGTATTGTTTATTCGACAGACAGTATTTTTCAATTTGTTAATTATCAGAATATAATACAAAAATATTCTAAAATTAACCCGCTAGTATTTTTGCCGAACGAATCAGGAATTTTTAATTTTAAGGAAACAAAGAATCTGCCGAATTTTGATTTCTTAACTGCCTTTGAAAATGATTCAATTAAAAGAAATTACATTACCGTAATCTCAAAAATCGCCGAACATATTAATTTAAGTTCTATATTTTCGGATATTTTCTCAAAAAATATAAATGAAAATGATTACAATGAATTAAATGCTGTTGCTAATCGTATAAATGTTTCTCAAAAATTAATGTCTTTTGCAAATGCTTCTCAATTTATAACTGATGACAGTATCAGAATTGCACAAAATTCTCAATTAGTTTCCGGCGGTTTAACAGGAATTATTTTGGATAAAGATGAAAATTCTGCTGTCATTCGAAAAATTAAAAATAAATATAATTATGAAGGATTATTTTTAAAGCGAATTAATTCAAAACGGATTAATTCTGATTCTGTTGCAATTTTTATCAATTCGGGAACTGATTTATTTATTACGAAAGAACCGAAAAAATTAAAAAAGATACTTACGGAGGTGATTGAAAATGAGCTGATAAATAACGAAATTTTAACAGCATCCGTCAGAAAAATACTCCTTGCAAAAACTTGGATCGGACTTGAGAATAATTACAGAATTTTAAAACCGACTATTGACAGTTTATTACAATCACCCGGAATTATAATTTCGGAAAATGCTGTATATCGAAATTCAATACATTTAATAAAAAATAAAAATAATGTATTGCCGTTCAAAAATCTAAAAAATGCAAAATTTCAAATTCTAGTAACAGGGAATTCTGATTTACGGGAATTTTACAAAACTTTTAAAACCTATTATCCCGTAAAAACCTTATTTGTAGATATATCCGATAAGAATTATATTGAGAAAATTATAAAAATAAGAAAGAAAAACAATCTGATAATAGCAATAAACAGTGTAAAAATTGATTCTGCTTTGATTAATGCAATTTTAGCGCATAATGAAACTCAATCATTAACTTTAGTTAATTTCGGTAAACCGGATAATTTGAATTTTGCTGATTTGTTTTCTTCTGTTATTCAAGTTTTCGGGAATTCAGAAAAAGAACAACATTATGCAGCCGATGCAATTTTCGGAGGAATAAACGTAAATAGCAGATATCCGTACTATATTAAGAATTTTAAAATAAATGATTCTGTCACTCCAATTAATAAAGTCAGAGTTTCTGAATGTTTGCCTGAAGAAGTCGGTCTGAATTATAGGGTATTGTCTAAGATAGATTCAATTGCAAAAGACGGAATTCGAAGAGGAGCTTTTCCGGGTTGTCAGATTGTCGTTTTAAAAAAAGGTTATAATGTGTATCATAAATCCTTCGGTTGGCAAACATACGATAAAAGGCGGAGAGTTCGAAATACTGATTTATACGATTTAGCATCCGTTACAAAAATTGCTGCAACTACAACGGCTGCAATGAAATTATATTCTCAGGGAAAAATCAGATTAAACGATAAATTAGGCCGTTTTTTCAGAGATACGAAAATTGATTATTCAAACATAAAACCGGACACACTTATAAATATTGACACTATAAAAATTGCTGAAATTAAGGATTTTAATAAATTGTTAAAATTTCAAGATACTTTACATATCAACGATTCCGTATTGATAGCATTTGATACATTGATCGTTACGACAAATCCGAAAAATAATATATTTCAAGTTAAAATTCGAGATTTGCTGATACATAAATCAGGGATAACACCGACTTTGCCGATTTTACCTTATGTCATTTTTAAAAAGAATTTTTACGATTCCTTGGAATTTATCAAACAACGTTTTTATGAAAATATAAAGAATGATACAAGCATAAAAAATAAAACTATTGAATTTAATGCTCGGCAAGAAATCCAAAAAATTTATCAAATTTATTTTACAAAAAGATATATTAAAGACAGTGCGGAAGTGAAAATTGCTGATGCATTTTATTTGAAAAATGCTTGGTTTGATACCTTATGGCGAGATACAAAACGATTGCGTGTGTATTCTCGGAAAATCTATCAATACAGTGATATCAATATGATTTTATTGCAATCGGCAATTGATACTTTAAATCACCGAAGTATGAACAGCTATATGCGAAAAACATTTTATTTGCCTATGGGCATACAAACAATGTGTTACAAACCTCGAAACTATATTTCCTTAAATCGCATTGTTCCTACGGAAGATGATAAATATTGGCGAGAGCAATTGTTAAGAGGCAATGTGCACGACCCGTCTGCTGCAATGCTTGGCGGAATTTCCGGAAATGCGGGCTTATTTTCCGATGCATATGATTTGGCTGTGTTGGGACAAATGTGGTTGAACGGCGGTTCTTACGGCGGTATGCGTTTTATTTCGGAGTCGACTGTTAAAAAGTTTACGGGATTTCAGGAAGACAGTCATCGAGGTTTGGGATTTGATAAACCGCATAAAAAAGCAATTATCGGAAAAGGAGCATCTGCACAATCATTCGGGCATACCGGTTTTACCGGAACGTGTATATGGGTTGACCCCGTTAATGAAATCGTATTTGTATTTTTGTCAAATCGTGTAAATCCTTCGGCTAAAAATTGGAAAATAAACAGATTGAAAATCAGACAAAAGATTCATCAAATTGTTTATGATTCAATGAAAAAAGAAATGTAACCGTTAAGGAAAGAGATATTTATTAATTTTGCTGTTTTTAACGTCTGAAATATAAAATATGCTTTCAAAAATTAAAGTTATCGCTTTTGATGCCGATGATACCCTTTGGGTAAACGAACCGTATTATCGTGAAACGGAATATAAATTTGCAGCTTTGCTGTCTGATTATCTTTCGGAAAAGGAATGTATTAACAAGTTGTTTGAGATTGAAATGCAAAATTTGGAAATTTACGGATACGGAGCAAAAGCTTTTGTTTTGTCTATGATTGAAACGGCATTAAAAATTTCCGATTATAAAATCTCGGGTCAATCAATTGAGAAAATAATTAATTTCGGAAAAGAACTGAATTCAAAATTTATCGATATTCTGCCGAGTGTAAAAACAACGCTTGAGAAATGTCAAAATAAAACGTATAAGATAATTTTGGCAACAAAAGGCGATTTATTGGATCAGGAACGGAAATTAAGAAAGTCCGGTTTGGAACAGTATTTTCATCATATTGAAGTGATGAGCGACAAAAAAGAAGCGGATTATATGAAATTGCTGAAACGTTGTGATGTTGCACCGGAAAATTTTTTAATGGTAGGGAATTCATTAAAATCTGATATTTTACCTGTACTTAAAATTGGAGGCTATGCTGTATTTGTACCGTTTCATACAACTTGGCAACACGAAGTGATTGATGAAGAAGAATTTTTAAAATTTGAACATTATCATAAGATTAAAAATATTAAAGAAGTTTTAAATCTCATTTAAACCATAAAAAGAAAACCCCGTATTAATCTTTCAACCTGTTTAGTGAAGAATTAAATACGGGGGAAATCACAGAAATTTCACTTATTTTTCCGTACTTATTCTTTCTGCAGTTTTAACGAGTTGCATAAATTCTTTTCTGTATCCGTTTAGGTCATCGCCTAAAGATTCTTTTGCTAATTTATAAGATAAACCGTAATTAGTTTTGCCTTTATATTTTGAGTCTCTTAACAACATTCCGAATGAAGCAACAGCTGCCGAAAACCTGAAATTATCAGAAGTGTTTTCAAGCTTTTTGTTATTATATTTAACAGCTTTTGTAATTAAAATACTTTTGTCGGAATGTATCGGTTTGTATCTGAATTTTATGGTTAAAATTTCATCCCCTGAACCGGAAAATTCGTTGTTATTTGTTTTTTGATATTTTAAATCGTCTGATTTCTCGCCTATTTCTTCATTTGAACTTGCGGGAATAATCTCATAAAGTGCCGTAACCGTATGACCGGCACCCAATTCGCCCGCATCTTTTTTATCATCGTTAAAATCTTCTTTTGCCAAAATTCTGTTTTCATAACCGATTAATCGATAGTATTTTACTCGTGCCGGATTAAATTCAATTTGAATTTTTACGTCTTTGGCTATGGTAAACATATTAGCACGCATTTCTTTAACGAAAACTTTTTCGGCCTCTTTGATATTATCAATGTAAAAATAATTTCCGTTTCCTGCATTGCTGATTTGCTCCATTCGTCCGTCTTTATAGTTACCCATTCCGAAACCCAATATGGTTAAATAAATATTATCTTTCCTTTTTTCTTCAATTAAATCCACCAAAGAACTTGTTGAAGATGTTCCCACGTTAAAATCGCCGTCGGTTGCAAGGATGACGCGATTATTTCCGTCTTTAATAAGATTCTCTTTTGCGATTTTATAAGCAAGTTGAATGCCTGCTCCGCCGGCTGTTGATCCGCCTGCATGCAAATCGTCAAGAGCTTTAATGATTTTTGCTTTTTCGGATGCCGGAGTGGGGGAAAGAACCATTCCTGCAGCACCCGCATATACAACAATTGAAACCTTATCTTCCTGCGAAAGTTCATTCAATAATAATTTGAAAGATTTTCTTAAAAGCGGAAGTTTATTCTCATCTTCCATTGAGCCCGAAACATCTAACAGAAAAACCAAATTTGAGGGTTTTAAATCGTTGTAATCTAATTTCTTACCTTGAATACCGATATGAAATAATTTATGATTTACATTCCAAGGACAGTTTCCCGTTTCGGTAAATATTGAAAAGGGATGTTTTCCCGTAGGATTAAGATAATTATAATCGAAATAATTAATCATTTCTTCAATTCTTACGGCGCCTTTATCGGGCATTTGACCGTAAGTCAGCATTCGTCTTACATTTGAATAAGAAGCATTATCAACATCAATTGAAAATGTAGAAAGCGGATTTGATTTTGCATTAAGAAATGCATTTTCGATAATTTTATCATATTCTTCGGTATTATGATTTGGATTTCCTCCATCGGGAATACCGTCGGGTGCTACAATATTCGATAAATCTTCAACGGCCTGCATTTTTTTTCCTGATCGAGAGTTGTTAAATAAAGCTTCATTCTCTTCTTTTACCGCTTCAGTAATAAAAAAATTATCTTCAGTTGTTTTTCCGTTATCTTTTGCCGTATCACAAGCATAAAAATTTAAAATTAATGTAAGTGCAAAAAATTTTAATACCTTATTTTTCATTGTTTGGAGTTTTAGGATTATTAAATGTATATTTGGGATGATTTTTAAGTGTAAATTCCATAATATAAATTCACGGTATGAAAAAAATAGTATTTAGTATTCTGATAATCAGCTTAATAGTTTCATGTAAGCATCAACAAAGAATAAATTCGGATAATAAATCGGTTCCTTTAATTTTAGTTTCAAAGGATTCAAAACAAACGCATGATAAATGGTTAAGTAATTCTGCCGGAAGTCATAATTTTAAATGTGTAAATATGTATGCCGTAAAAAGTAAAGATTCCGTTAAATTATTATTAAAAAAAGCTGACGGAATGATTATTGCCGGCGGAGAAGATGTGAATCCCGCACTGTACGGAAAACAAAACGAACTTGACAGATGCGGAACCATAAATCCGCATCGTGACAGTTTGGAGCAAATGATGATACAATATGCCGTAAAAAATAAAGTTCCTCTGTTAGGAATTTGTCGCGGGCATCAAATTTTAAATGTTACGGAAGGCGGCAGTTTAATTATTGATATTCCGACGGATGTGGGCAGTAAATATTTGCATCGTGATTCACGAAAAGCAAAAGAACATAAAAGCACGGCTGTTTATCACGAAGTCTATATCAAGCGGAAAACCTTTTTGTACAATATCGTAAAAGTTGACAGCGGCAGTGCATACAGCAATCATCATCAGGCAGTAGATAAAGTTGCTCCCGGTTTTAAAATTTCTGCTTATGCAAAAGATAAAGTCGTTGAATCCGTTGAGCCGATTGATACTTTGATACATCCTTTTATTCTCGGTGTACAGTGGCATCCCGAAGCAATGGATACAAAAAACCCTTTATCCGGAACCATCGGACGGAAGTTTTTAAATAAAGTCAGACAACATTTTATGATTGATTAATACATTGAATCTATGTCAGGAACATCAAAAAAAGCCATATACGGAGCTGTTATAGCAAATGTTGCCATTGCAATAAGTAAATTTGTTGCTGCATTTTTTACGGGTTCTTCAACAATGCTTTCCGAAGGGATACATTCATTGGTTGATACAGGAAACGGTGCATTATTGTTGCTCGGAATTAAAAAAAGTAAAAAACCGGCGGACGAAGACCATCCTTTCGGTTACGGAAATGAAGTCTATTTTTGGAGTTTTGTAGTTGCTGTTTTAATATTTGCACTTGGAGGCGGAATTGCTTTATACGAAGGAATTGAACATATTTTGCATCCTAAAGAAGTGAAAGACGGGATATGGAATTATGTGGTTTTGGTTTCGGCAATTATTTTTGAAGGAACATCTTTAATAATTGCTTTAAAAGAATTTAATAAAACTCGAGACGGTGCTTCTTTTTTTAAAGCTTTAACCGATACAAAAGATAGCTCGACAGCAGCAGTTGTTATTGAAGATTCTGCAGCCGTAGCAGGACTTGTTTTGGCTCTTTTAAGTTTGATTGCCGGACAAGTTACGGGAATTGTTTATTTTGACGGTATCGGTTCAGTTTTAATCGGATTGTTGTTGTTAAGTGTTTCGACATTTTTTGCATTGGAATGTAAAAGTTTGTTGATAGGAGAAGGTTTGCCGGGGAAAGAAATTCAAAAGATTCAAAACATTTTATCCGAAGATAAAAATGTTGTTGCATATAAAAAACCGTTAAGCTTATTTTTCGGACCGGAAGAAGTTTTGGTAAATTTGAACGTAAATTTTAAAGACGGTTTGGTTTCCGATGAAATTGAAAAAGTTGTGGATCGTTTGGAAAACAAAATTAAAAAGGAAATTCCTTCAGTTAATCGAATCTATATTGAAGCTGAAACAATTATTACTAAGCGAACTCAGGCTAACAGAAAATAAATTATTTAAAAAATCCGTAAGTATTAAAATTGTAAATTCTTTTATTATGAATCGTTATTTTTTCTCTGTAAATCGGCTTATAATATTTATTCTCACGTTTGCCGTCAGTAATTTTTCTTATGCAGGAAATACTAATTTTATTTCCGTTGAGACTTTGGTAAAAGAGAATAAAGTATCAGTTAATATTATAGGAAAAGGAGGGCATTCGGAAGAATGTATTGACTTTCTGATTGAAAGTAAAACAAAAGATACATTATTTGTTTTAGTTGAACCCGGAAGACGGTTGGTTTCTGATGACAGCACTCTGCAAGATATTTTGATTTTAAAAAAATATGAAATTGAATTACCGCCTTTTGCAAGTGTAAATATTTCAGTTTACGGTTTTTGTTGTCAAAGTTCAAACAGCAGTCCGGCACCGAAATCATTATTCCGCATCGGTTTAATGGCACCGAAAAATTGGGTGAAATTAGCTGAATTTATAGATAGGAATAATTTTAAATCCGGAGCTGTTCAAAATGCTGTTTGGGTGCTTTCCGATAATCATCCCGTAAGTTCGATTTATGCTAAAGCAAAAGATTCGGAATATAGATTAAAAAAGTTTGTTGCCGAATTAAAGGGGGAAGAATTGCCTTGGTATTCATTGACTTATAAAAGAGATACAGCAAGATTGTTTTCCGGAAAACCCGAAAAAATATTCGGAAAAATAAATTACCATTTAAAGCATAATACTGTGCTTTCGGTGATAATCAAAAATGAATATAATGAAACAATTACAACTTTAATTAAAGAAGTTGCAAAAGGTCCGGGAGATTATATTTATTATGTTGACATGTCTGTTCTTTCATGGCCAAAAGGGAAATATACGATTTATTTTATTGAAGATTATTCGAATATAAATCTCAAGAAAAATTTCAGCTTATAATTTTCTGGATCTTATTCATTCATAAGTTTATACAAAGAATCTAATTTGGGAACAAGAATAATTTCGATTCGACGATTTTTTTGTTTTCCCGAATCTGTGTAATTGTTTGCAACAGGTTTGTGCATTCCTCTTCCGGAAGCTGTAACTCGTTCAGGTTTTATTTTTGTGTTTTCGGTTAAAATATCAACAACTGATAAAGCACGTTCGGTACTCAATTTCCAATTGTATTTATCCGGACCGACATTATCGGTATGTCCTTCAATTAAAATTTCTGTATCCGTATTTTTTTCAAGAATTTTTCCGAGTTTTATGATTGCTTGTTTACCTCTTTTATCTATTGATGAACTGCCGGTTTTAAAAAGTAGTTTTTCTTCCATTGAAACATATACTTTCCCGTCTTTCAAATAAACATTTAATTCTGTATCATCAAAACTTTTCAGAGCATCGTTAATAATCGTTTTTAATTTATTGACTTCTGCTTTGTTTTGATTAATCATATTTTCAAGCTGCACCAATCGTTTTTGTTTTTCTTCCAGGGATATTCTCAGAGAATCAATTTGTTTTGACTTTATTTCTTGTTCATTCTTGAGTTTATCTATAAGTTCACTTTTCTTATTTAATCGATTTTCAGTTTCTTTCAGAATACGTTGTTTCTTATTGTATTCCTCCAAAGCATTTGCCAGAGAACTGTTTAAGTTACTTGTGTCATTTGAAAGTTTTCCGGTTTCGGTTTTCAAAGAGTCAATTAAATTTTTATTTCTTTGACGCAAAACATCATTTTTTGTTTTTGCATTTTTATAATCATAAAGTGTTTTATCTAATATATAATCTAAAGAATCAATCGTTTTTTGATTTTTTTCACTTAAAGAGTCATATTTCTTTTTTGTTACAAGACAAGAAGGGAAAATTAAAATTATAAGTGTAATAAAAAGAAAGAATTTTTGCATGATAAAATAGATTAATTTTTGCAAAGTTAAAAAGAATTTGCTGTTCCGGGAATTCAAGTAATAAAAAAGAGATTGTCGGTCAGACAATCTCTTTTTTGTTGAAGTGAAAAATTAAAAAGATAAAATTGTATCTTTAATAATTTTTGCAGCCTCACGTATTTGCGCTTCGTTAATAACCAAAGGCGGAGCAAAACGAATGATATGTCCGTGCGTAGGTTTTGCAAGCAATCCGTTGTCTCTTAATTTTAAACAAACATCCCACGCTTCTTTTCCGTTAGTCGGTTTGATAATCATAGCGTTAAGTAAACCTTTTCCTCTTACGAGTTCTACCATCGGCGAATCAATTTTGCGAAGTTCTTCACGGAAAATTTTACCAAGTTTTTCGGCATTTTCGGCCAATTTTTCATTTTTAATAACTTCAAGAGCTGCAATTGCAACTTTTCCGGCAACGGGATTTCCTCCGAAAGTGGAACCGTGTTCTCCGGGTTTGATTACCAACATAATATCATCATCGGCCAGAACGGCAGATACAGGCATCGCACCGCCTGATAATGCTTTACCCAAAATTAAAATGTCGGGTCGTACACTTTCGTGGTCGCAAGCAAGCAGTTTTCCTGTTCTTGCAATTCCTGTTTGAACTTCATCAGCAATGAAAAGAATATTTTTTTCTTTACATAAATCGTATGCTTTTTTTAAGTAGCCGTCATCGGGAACATAAACACCGGCTTCCCCTTGAATCGGCTCAACTAAAAATGCGGCAACATTTTCGTCTTCCAATTCTTTTTTCAATGCATCAATATCGTTATAAGGAACAGTGATAAATCCGGGTGTATAGGGTCCGAAACCTTTATATGCGTCCGGGTCGGTTGACATTGAAATAATAGTAATGGTTCGTCCGTGGAAATTGTTTTCGCAAACAATAATTTTTGCTTCGTTTTCCGGAACGCCTTTTACTTCGTAAGCCCATTTTCTGGCAAGTTTTAATGCCGTTTCATCGGCTTCGGCACCGGTATTCATCGGAAGAACTTTATCGTAACCGAAATATTTAGTAACATATTCTTCAAATTCGCCCAATACATCGTTATAAAATGCACGAGATGTTAAAGTGAGTTTTTGAGCTTGTTCAGTCATTGCTCCGATAATTTTGGGGTGGCAATGTCCTTGATTTACTGCAGAATAAGCAGACAGGAAATCAAAATATTTTTTGCCTTCTACATCCCAAACAAAAACACCTTCGCCTTTTTCCAAAACAACGGGTAAAGGGTGATAATTGTGAGCTCCGTATCGGGCTTCTCGGTCCATATAGTCTTTTGATGTCATATCAATAAGTTTAAATGATTAATAAATAGAAAATAACCGATGCGAAGTAAATAAAATTTATGAAAAGCATAATCGAAAAATGAGATAAATTTTGAAGTGTTAAAGAACATGTTTTT
>JANTGL010000076.1 GCA_024762915.1 Bacteroidales bacterium
AACAAGTTGACAAATACGTAAACGACCCCTACTGCGGAGCAATATTTTCCGTCGGATTTTATAATAATATGATGAAGGGACTTGAATATGTTAATAACCCGGCTACGGCACAAAAAGTCAGAAAAGAATTACCGATGTTTTTAATTGCGGGAGACAAAGATCCGGTAAGCAAAAACGGAAAACAAGTAAACGATGTTTTTGAAATGTATAAAAATGCAGGGATTTCGAATATTTCAATGAAATTGTATGAAGACGCCCGACACGAAATCTTAAACGAAACAAATAAAGATGAAGTTTATAAAGATGTTCTTGCTTGGCTTGAAAATCATATATAAACTATGATTCAATCACCTTTTTCAAACGCTTATTTTCTCTTTCAAGCTGAGAATTTTTACGTGTTAATTCTTTAATTTTAATCAAACTTTCTTCAAGTTCTTTTTCGGTTTGTTGTAATAACTTTACTCGTTCAATAAACTGTTCATTCAATTTTGAGGTTTGCATATTAATTTTTGCGTTTGATAGTGATGATGCAATACTTTCGGCAATTTTTTCTACCGTTGCAATTTCTTCTTTTTTAAATTCATTAAACGATGCTAATTCGATAACCCCGAGAACTTGATCTTCTATTTTCAAAGGAACAATAAGAACCGAGCGGGGATTTGCCGTACCTGTTCCGGATTCTATTTCAATATAATCTTCGGGAATATCCGTCATATAAACCGTGTATTTTTCAAGCGCAACGGCTCCTACCAAGCCTTCACCGAGTTTGACTTCTTTCGTAAGATATTTTTTTCTGTTATAAGCATAAGCTCCGATTAATTCATAAAAAATATTTTCAGGATTTTCATCGTTGAGAAAGAATAATGCCCCTTGATTTGCATCCATAAAATTTACCAGTGATGAAATTACCGTATCGGCTAAATCTTGAATGTTTTCGGAATGTCGGCGTAAAATTTCAGCAAACATCGTTAATCCTTCATTTGTTTTTTGCCTTTGAAGTTCTTCTTGTTTTCTGAAGGATTCTTCTTCCTGAGACTTTATAAGACTCTCTTTCAAAGTTAACAAAGTGTTTCCCAAAGAATCATTGTCGCTGACGGGCCGGAATGATGAAGAAAAATTACCGGCACTCAATGCTTCGGAAAAATTAACGGCATTTTTAAGATCTGAAGTAATTTTGTTTAAACCGGAAGTCATTAATACAATATCTTTTCCGGAATTTAAATGCAATTCATCAGGAATTTCTCCGCCGGTTAAACGATTGATAAACGCTTGAATATCGGCTAGAGGTTTAAAAATATATTTTGACGTATAGGCAAAGATAAAAGCAAATAACAGAATTATTACAATTAAAAAAATTAACACATTAATTTGAGCTGCTCTGAACAGTTCCTTTTTTTGTTCATTACGATCCGAATAATTTTTGTCAATAATTTTTAATAAGGAATGTAAATTATCCGTTATAATTTCTGAAGACTCTTTAATCTGATTTTCAATTTCTTTTATATTTCCGAATAATGCGTTAATATAGTCTTGTTTGGTTGTTTGGTATGAATTCAATTCAATTTCCGTCAGTTTTTCTTTTTCTTTGATTAACGACTTAATTAACGGATCGGCTTCTTTTTTGTAAATTCCGTAAAAATCTTCCGTTAATTTAATTGCATCGGTATTATCAGATATTTCATTGTTAGCGGAAAATAACAATCGTAATTCTTCTTTATATTTAATAAATGTATTGGCATTATCGGTATGTTCTTTTAAAAAGTTTGAGAATTCTTTTTTATCTTCCGAAACAACAACATTCTTAACTAAATTCATTTCAGATTCATACACTGAAATCATTTTATTAACCATTTTTTGTTCTTGCATTATTGATTGAATTTCTTCATCAGAATTAATTATACCGTTCAGAAAAACAATTTCTCGAACAACATAAATCAAAACAAAAAGAAGAATTACTCCGAAACCGATAAAGAGAATATTATGCAACGATAATTTTTTCATATGTCGTAAATTATAAAACTCGATATTTTTAAAAATATAAAAATATAAAAAATAAATAAGCCCTGAACAAAAAAGGACGGAAAATAAATCCGCCCCCTAAAATTATATAGTTATAAAGCTTATTTTTTTACAAATTGTTTTCTGAAAAGTATCACGATAAAAACCCCGATTGTAATACAAGAATCCGCAACATTAAAAACCGGACTGAAAAATGTATAATCTTCACCGCCGTATATCGGAAACCAATTCGGAAAAACACCTTTAAACATCGGAAAATAAAACATGTCAACAACAGAGCCGTGTAAAAATCCGGCATAGCCGCCTCCTTGCGGAAACAACTGAGCAACTGTGTGATACGAAGATTCGGAAAAAATTAATCCGTAAAACGCACTGTCAAAAATATTTCCTGCGGCACCGGTTAAAATTAAAGCAACACTGAAAACGGCAATTTTAGGAAATTTCTTTTTTGAAATTGAATACAAATACCATGTTAAGGCAGCAATCGCAATTAACCTGAAAGAACTTAACAGCAATTTACCCGTATCTCCGCCCCATTTTAAGCCGAAAGCCATTCCGGGGTTTTCAATAAAATGAATTTTTGCCCAATCTCCGAAAATATCAAAACCCCCGCCGAGTGTGAAATGAGTTTTTACATATATTTTAACAGCTTGATCAACAATTAAAAGCAAAAAAACCAGGAATAATGATTTTTTAAATAAAGACATACAATTCGTTAATTAGTTTTGATTTTTTTTAGCTTCAATACTCAGAGTAGCATGCGGTACAGCTTTCAATCGTTCTTTCGGGATTAATCTTCCGGTTTCGCGACAAATTCCGTATGTTTTATTTTCAATACGAACCAATGCCGCTTCCAAATGAGAAATAAATTTCAATTGTCTTTGGGCTAATCTTCCCGTATGTTCTCTGGATAAGGTGTTTGCACCTTCTTCCAACACCTTAAAAGTCGGAGACGTATCCTGAATGTCATTCGAACCTTCGTGAGAAAGCGTACTGCTTAATAATTGATAATCTTTTTTTGCGCGTTCGAGTTTTTCCTCAATAAGTTCTTTAAATTCTTGCAATTCTTCATCAGAATAACGATTTTTTTCTTGATTGTTTTTGTCTGACATGATATCTTTTTTTAATTATTGGATTTTTTTTATTAAAACTTTAACAGAAAGATTTTCATCTATTTCTATTTCTTCGGAATCATTCTTACTGTGGTTTAAAGAGTCTTTAACAGTAATTTTTCCGGCAAGAACTTGAGATTTTATATAATCTTGATGTTTTTTTATTGCCGTATCTGTTATTTTATTACTTTCAATATTAATTTCAATTTTATCGATAACTTCAAATCCGGAGTCTTTTCTTAAGTTTTGAATTTTATTCACAATCTCGCGAGCAATGCCTTCGGATTTCAATTCCGGTGTAATTTCAGTATCCAAAGCAACGGTTAAAGAACCTTTATTTGCTGCTAACAGACCGGGAATATCTTCCGTCATAATCATTACTTCATCAAGATTAATTGTAAGTTCTTCACCTTCAATATTCAAAGGAACCCTTCCTTTTTGTTCAAAATCAGTAATTTCTTCTTGAGAAAATTCTGCCAATTGCTTTGAAATAAATTTTAATGATTTCCCGTATTTTTTACCCATTATTCGGAAATCGGGTTTCAGCTTTTTAATAATAATTCCGCTGCTGTCTTTTAAATATTCAATTTCCTTAACGTTGATTTCGGTTAAAATAATATCTTTTACAGCATCAATTTGCTCTTTAAAATCATTATTTAATATCGGAATCATTATTTTTTGAAGCGGTTGGCGTACTTTCAACTTACTTTTTCTTCTTAAACTCAATGTCAATGAAGAAATTTGTTGTGCCAAATTCATTCGCTCTTCTAATTTTTTATCAACATAAGTTTCATTATATTCAGGAAAATCAGAAAGATGAACGGATAAATTTTCTTTTCCGGAAACACCGTTTAAATCATTGAATAATTGTTCGGAATAAAATGGTGCTGCCGGGGACATTAATTTTGCAATAGCTTCCAAGCAAGTATATAAAGTTTGATATGCCGAAATTTTATCGGAATTATATTCTTGTCCCCAAAAACGTTTTCGGTTTAATCGAACATACCAATTACTTAAATTATCAATCACAAAATTTTGGATTAATCTGCCCGCTGTCGTCGGTTCATAATGATCCATTGATGTCTCGACTTCTTTAATCAAAGTATTAAGTAAAGAAATAATCCATTTATCAATTTCCGGTCTTTTATTTAACGGAATTTCGGCTTCTTCATAGTTAAACCCGTCAAGATTCGCATACAGTGCAAAAAATGAATAGGTATTGTAAAGGGTTCCGAAAAATTTCCTCTTTACTTCATCAACACCGCCGAGATCAAATTTTAAATTATCCCAAGGGCGAGCATTTGTCAGCATATACCACCGAAGCGGATCAGAACCGTATGTATCGATTGTTGCAAACGGATCAATGACATTTCCGAGACGTTTTGACATTTTTATCCCGTTTTTATCCAGGAGAAGTCCGGTTGCAATGATATTTTTATAGGCAACGGAATCAAAAAGCATTGAAGAAATTGCATGCAAAGTAAAAAACCAACCGCGTGTTTGGTCAACACCTTCGGCAATATAATCAGCCGGAAAAGCATGTTGTAAATTATCTTTATTTTCAAACGGGTAATGCATTTGTGCATAGGGCATCGATCCGGAATCAAACCAAACATCAATTAAATCCGATTCTCGATACATTTTTTTTCCGGAAGGTGAAACTAAAATTAGCTCATCAACATACGGACGATGCATATCAAACTTCAGATAATTTTCTTTTGAAAAATCGCCCGGCACAAAATCTTTAAGCGGATTTTCTTTCATATATCCTGCTTTTACGGATTTTTCTGCTTCGAATTTTAATTCTTCGAGAGAACCGATACAAATTTCTTCTTTTTTATCTTCACTTCTCCAAATCGGTAAAGGTGTTCCCCAATATCTGGAACGTGATAAATTCCAATCGATTAAATTCTCAAGCCATTTCCCGAATCGGCCTTCACCCGTTGCAGGCGGTTGCCAGTTAATTGTTTTATTAAGTTCAATCATTCGGTCTTTAGCAGCCGTCGATTTTATAAACCAAGAATCCAACGGATAATATAGAATCGGCTTATCCGTTCGCCAGCAATGCGGGTATGAGTGTTCATATTTTTCGCTTTTAAAAAGTTTATTTTCTGTTTTTAATTTTACTAAAATATCAACATCTACACTCGGAGTATTTTCAGGAATTTTCGGATCGTAAGCATTTTTAACCGGTCGACCGCTGAATTCACCGACACCGTCGATAAATTCTCCTTTTTTATTTACAAGAGTAAGTGACCCGATTCCGTTTTTCTTAGCAACAAAATAATCATCGGCACCAAAACTCGGAGCGATATGTACGATTCCCGTTCCGTCTTCTGTTGTTACAAAATCACCGTTAAGGACTTTAAATGCATCGCCGTCTTCCGGTTGTTTATAAGCTAAAAGTTGTTCATAAGAAATTCCTGCCAGTTCTTTTCCTTTATATTCTCCCAAAACTTTGTAAGGAATATTTTTATCGCCTTTATTATAATCTTCAAATTTTAAATCTTCATTTTTCTCCGGGAATAATGTTCTGAAACGATCTTTTGCCAGAATTACCGTAACGGGTATTCCGGTGTACGGATTAAACGTTTTAATTTTAAGATAACTGATCTTTGCGCCTGTTGCTAAAGCCGTATTTGAAAGTAATGTCCACGGAGTTGTTGTCCATGCTAAAAAATATAATTCGGTATCAAGGTCTTTAAAAAGAAATTCAGATTTATTGTTCCTGACAGCTTTAAATTGTGCAATCCCCGTATTATCTTTCACATCTCGATAACATCCGGGTAAATTTAGTTCGTGTGAACTTAAACCGGTTCCGGCAGCCGGAGAATACGGTTGAATGGTGTAGCCTTTATATAGTAAACCTTTATTGTACAATTGTTTAAGCAACCACCATACCGTTTCAATATATTTATTATCATAGGTTACATACGGGTCGTCCATATTAACCCAATAGCCCATCTTCTCAGTTATATCTTCCCATTGTGTCGTATATTTCATGACTTCTTTACGACAAGTATTATTATATTCTTCAACGGTTATTTTTGTTCCGATGTCATCTTTTGTAATACCGAGTTTCTTTTCTACCGCAAGTTCTACCGGTAAACCGTGAGTATCCCATCCGGCTTTTCGTTTAACCTGAAATCCTTGTAAGGTTTTATACCTGCAAAAAGCATCTTTAAGTGTTCTTGAAATAACATGGTGAATACCGGGCATACCGTTTGCTGACGGCGGTCCTTCATAAAATACAAATTCAGGATTCCCTTCTCTAGAAGAAATGCTTTTTTCAAAGGTGTTTTCTTCTTTCCATTTTTTCAGAATATCTTTATTTATCTGCGATAAATCCAATCCTTTATATTCCGGAAACTTCTTATTCATAATAATTATTATTGCTTTTTTAAACAATTTGCAAAGATAATTTTATTTTTATAATTACAAATTAATTCGGATATGAAAAAAGCCCCGTTTTAAGAAGAAACGGGGCTTTTTATTCTGTTTTTTTATTTTTATTTCCCCATATATTGTTTCACTATTTTTGTGATATATTTTCCGATTATATCGAATTCTATATTAACAACCGTTCCTTTTTTGATGTTATGAAAGTTGGTTATTTCATGCGTAAAAGGAATAATCGCAACCTGAAACGAATTATCTTTTGAATTTACGACGGTAAGACTGACTCCGTTAACGGAAACAGACCCTTTTTCAACCGTAACATTCTCATTTTGAGATTCATATTCAAAAGTATAATACCAGCTTCCGTCTGCTTCTTCCACCTTGGTGCAAACAGCCGTTTGGTCAACATGCCCTTGGACAATATGTCCGTCGAGTAAACTGTCGGGTTTCATACTGCGTTCTAAATTAACCTCATCGCCGACTTTAAGCAACCCGAGATTTGACTTAATTAGCGTTTCTTTTACGGCCGTAACGGTATAAGTCCCGTTTTTTACATCAACAACCGTTAAACATACCCCGTTATGCGACAAACTTTGGTCAATTTTAAGTTCGTCGGCAAACTCGCAAGTCAGTGTAAAATGGACATTTTCACCGTCTTTTTTTATTTCTTTTACAATTCCTGTTTTTTCTACAATTCCTGAAAACATTTTATCTTTTTTTATATTTTTTGCAAAGATAAAAATATCCTTTATCTCAATCAGTTCTTTACAAATTTTCTCGTAATACTTTTCTCTTTTTCATAAAATGAAATGTAATATAAGCCGACAGGTAAATCGAAAATATCAAACTCAAATTTATATGAACTTTGATTTGTTTTTGGGAATTCCTTTACCTGTTTTCCCATGCTATTGTATATCAGCACCTTATCCAGATTTATTTTTTCAAGAAACGTAACTGTTATTTTATTCCTTGCCGGATTCGGAAGAACAAAAACCTTTTCAGCTTTATCGAATGTATCAATTTTTAAAACTGCAGAACCCGTAGAAACGATATCATGATGCGGATCAAAGACAGCCGCGGTAATATCGAAGTCTAAATTTTTGATAAATTGCTCACCGTTTACCGTATTATCAAACCAAATAACAGTATCTTTATCAATCCCTTCAAATTTAACGGGTATCTTCATATTGAAAAAATCAACCGAATTATGCGATTGTGTTTGGTTAATCGTAAGCGTAAGAACTTTATTCTGATTTTGAGAGTAATAAATATCATAAATCGGGTATCCTTCGCCGTAATACCAATCATTTAAAAATTCTTGTAAAGAACTTCCGTATGTTTGTTCCAAATGAGATTGCAAATCGGATGTTCTTGCATATCCGTTGCCTAAATCATTCAAATAATTCGTTATCCCTCCGAAAAATGCATCATCTCCGACATATTTTCGTAACATATGCAAAACCATCGCCCCTTTATCATAAGAAAGTCTGCTGCTGAAAATTCGCCAAACATCCGTTGTATCATCACAATAAACCGATCCGTCCGGTTGAGAGATGATATAATTAATATTATCTTGCTTCCAATCATCAAAACTGACACCGTCATCGTTGAGATTATGTTCATTTGTCATTCCGTCAAGATAAGTTGCAAACCCTTCGTTAAGCCAGATATCATGCCAGCTTCCGCAAGTAACATAATCGCCGAACCATTGGTGCGCCAATTCATGTGCCATCAGATGATGGCTAAAACCTGCCATAAAACTCATGGTTTGATGTTCCATTCCGCCGCCCCAACCGAATTCGGCATGACCGTATTTTTCATCGGCAAAAGGATAAGGAATAAATAAATCACTGTATAATTGTATCACATCAAGCACATTAGGCGTGTTTGTTTGTGCATATGTCAAATCTTCGGGAAATACATAGTTTAATACTTCAACATTCTCGCCGGTTGTTAAAATTACATTATCAGAATATGATAAATAATTTGTTACGGCTATTGCAATGAGATATGCCGCAATCGAATGTCGATGTTTCCAATGTGCCGTTTTCATTCCGCCGGCAATTGTTTCAGAAATTAATAAACCGTTACTTGCCGCTTTATATGCTTCCGGATTTGTAACGTAAACATCGATTGAATCAATTTTATCATCCAAACTTTGTTTGCACGGCCACCAATCTTTTGCTCCGTATGGTTCGGATAAAGACCAAACAATAGGACTGCCGTTATGTGTTGATTGTTCAAAAGACCCGAAACCGGCAGCATCCGGAATACCTTGATAAAAAACAGAAATTGAATCTAATACATTTTCAGGAATCGTTGTTTCTAAATTAATTGTTAATTCATCATTTGTTAATGTGAAATTAGTCAATTTAGTTTGATGAAATAAAACAGAATCAACCTGCATATTGTCAGCTAAATCAAAAGAAATTTCATTCAAGCCCGAATTCGCGGGAATAAAATACGATGTAATTGTACCGTTAATATACTGGTTATCAATATTCGGAAAGAAAAATTCCAATCGGTGATATTTTAAATCATATTGAAAGGATGATTTTTCTTTATATTTTTTTTGCATTTCGGGATTATATTTTGAAAAATGCTTGATTTTAAATTCTGAACATGTTTCGATTTGTGCATTTACCGAATATATCCCCAACAGTAAAGCAAATAAAAGTATGCTGTTTTTCAGAAACTTCATAATTAATATTTTATGTGCTAAATATTTTTTAATAAGACCGAATTTTTCCGTAAAGTTGCACGGCGAATTTAATTATGTTTAACAAAATGAACAAACCTGAGAAAAAGATTAGCGATTTTATACAAAAACATCATGTATTAACATTAGCGACTTCTTCCGGAAACAAGCCGTATTGTGCTAATTGTTTTTATGTTTATTCGGAAGATGAAAATGCATTTATTTTTACTTCGGATGATGATACGAAACACATAAAAGACGTAACCGAAAATAATAATGTTGCCGGTTCAGTTGTCTTGGAAACAACAATTGTAGGAAAAATCCAAGGCATTCAATTTACCGGAAAAATGTTTTTACCCGAAGGCGAATTAAAGAAAAAAACAAATAAGTTATATATGAAAAAATATCCCTTTGCAAAACTTATGACGACACAGCTTTGGGTTTTGGAACCGGATTTTATGAAATTAACCGACAATCGTTTAGGTTTCGGGAAAAAATTAATCTGGAAAAAAGAAGATTAAAAAGTTCATTAAATCTTTTTTATAAATCATAAAACCTTTATCTTTGCAAACTCAAAAATAACCGGTCGCGTGGCCGAGTGGCTTAGGCAACGGTCTGCAAAACCGTGTACAGCGGTTCGAATCCGCTCGCGACCTCAAAAAAAGGAATAAGTTTTAACTTGTTCCTTTTTTATTTTATCGAACACGTAATCAAAAATTAAAGAAAATTTTATTATTTTGCAATTTAATTCTTAACAAATATTCGTGAGCGATATTATTCAATTATTACCCGATTCGGTTGCCAATCAAATTGCTGCGGGAGAAGTTATACAACGTCCGGCTTCCGTAGTTAAGGAATTAATTGAAAACGCTTTGGATGCCGATGCCGATAAAATTACCGTAAATATAAAAGATGCCGGCAGAACCTTGGTTCAAATTATTGATAACGGTAAAGGAATGTCCGAAACGGATGCCAGAATGGCTTTTGAACGTCATGCAACGTCTAAAATCCGTATGGCTGAAGATTTATTTACGATTCAAACCATGGGATTTCGCGGTGAAGCATTAGCTTCAATTGCTGCTGTTGCCGATGTTGAATTAAAAACAAAACCCTACGAAACCGATCTCGGAACATTCATTCATATAAAAGGATCGGA
>JANTGL010000077.1 GCA_024762915.1 Bacteroidales bacterium
GAAGTAACGGAAGTGCTGCTTGGAAAGCATACAAAAAAGGAGCATATTTTGCAAATCCCGCATTTGTTCAAATTCATCCGACTTGTATTCCGCGTCACGGTGAATTTCAATCAAAATTAACTTTGATGTCGGAAAGTTTAAGGAATGACGGTCGAATATGGGTGCCGGCAAAAAAAGAAGATGCCGAAGCCATCAGAGCCGGAAAAATGCGTCCCGAAGATATTCCGGATGAGGACAGAGATTTTTATTTGGAAAGACGTTATCCCGCATTCGGTAACCTGGTACCGCGTGACGTCGCTTCAAGAGCAGCAAAAGAACGTACCGATAAAGGTTTCGGAATAGAAAAAAACAGCACCGGAGAAGGTGTTTATCTGGATTTTAAATATGCAATTGAAAGACTGGGAAAAGATGCCATCGAAGCACGTTACGGTAACTTATTTCAAATGTATGAAAAAATTACGGATGAAAATCCGTATGAAACACCGATGCGTATTTATCCGACCATTCATTATACAATGGGCGGTCTTTGGGTTGATTACGAATTGCAATCATCTATTCCCGGATTATTCGTAGCCGGTGAAGCCAATTTCTCGGATCACGGAGCAAACCGGTTAGGTGCCTCTGCATTGATGCAAGGCTTGGCAGACGGTTATTTTGTATTGCCTTACACTATTCAAAACTATTTGGCTTATGAAATTACAAATCCGCGAATGAATCCTTCGGAACACCCGGAATTTAAAAAAGCCGAAGATGAAGTGAAAGCACAAATTGATAAATTGATGTCCGTAAAAGGAAATCAATCGGCTGATCATTTTCACAGAGAACTCGGAAAAATTCTTTGGGAACATGTGGGAATGGCAAGAAATGAAGAGGGATTAAAAAAAGCGATTGAGAAAATAAAAGCTTTACGGAAAGAATTCTGGAATAATGTTCATATTCCCGGAAGTACCGATACGGTTAATCCGGAATTGGAAAAAGCAAACAGAGTAGCGGATTTTCTTGAACTCGGAGAGCTTTTGGCTTATGATGCCTTAAACAGAGAAGAATCTTGCGGCGGGCATTTCAGAACGGAATATACAACCGAAGAAGGTGAAGCAATGCGACGTGATGATGAATATATGTATGTTGCAGCATGGGAATATAAAGGTGATGATAAAGAACCGGAGTTAAATAAAGAACCCTTGCATTATGAAGAAATTGAAGTTAAAACTCGTAATTATAAAACAGCTTAAGAAATCGCTGATACGGTTTCATTAAATTTTAAAATATAAAATTATGGCTCATAAAACAATAAATATAAAACTCAGAGTTTGGCGACAAAAAGATGCCAAATCTAAAGGCGGTTTCGAAAATTATGAATTGGAAAATATTTCTGTTGACAGTTCATTTCTTGAAATGATTGATGTGTTAAACGAAAAATTAATCAGTGAAAATAAAGAACCGGTTGCATACGATCATGATTGCCGAGAAGGTATTTGCGGAATGTGCAGCTTGTTTATTAACGGTCGTGCTCACGGACCCGACAGTTTGGTAACCACTTGCCAACTTCATATGCGTAAATTTACCGACGGTGAAACCATTACCATAGAACCTTGGCGTGTAGGAAGTTTCCCGATTATCAAAGATTTAATGGTTGACAGAACGGCATATGAAAAAATTATGCAAGCCGGCGGTTTTGTTTCCGTTTCAACAGGCGGTGTGCCGGATGCCAACAGTGTTACTATTCCGAAAGCCGATGCCGATGAGGCAATGGATGCGGCAGCATGTATCGGTTGCGGTGCTTGTGTAGCAACTTGTAAAAATTCATCGGCAATGTTGTTTGTGGCAGCAAAAGTTTCACAACTGGCATTATTACCGCAAGGAAAAGTTGAAGCAAGCAGACGGGCTAAAAATATGGTGGCAAAAATGGATGAACTCGGTTTCGGAAACTGCTCTAATACGGGTGCTTGTGAGATGGAATGTCCGAAAGGCATTTCATTGGCTCATATTGCTCGATTGAATCGAGAATTTTTAGTAGCCGGATTGAAAGGATAAAAAAATATGTTCTTCAATTTAAAGCAGCCGGGTTTTTATTCGGCTGCTTTTTTATTCGCATAAAAAATTATCAGTTGCATAGCACCTTTGAGGTGCTTTGCAACTTTATACAGTTTAGTATCCTTTGCATGTAAAAAATATGGGATCTAAACCGGATGAACTCGGTTTCGGAAACTGCTCTAATACGGGAGCATGCGAACCGGAATGTCCGAAAGGCATTTCATTGGCTCATATCGCTCGATTGAATCGAGAATTTTTGGTTGCCGGTTTGAAAGGATAAAAAAATATTTTTTAATTTAAAGCAGTCGGGTATTTATTCGGCTGCTTTTTTTATTTGCTATACAGTATAATTGCATAGCACCTTTGAGGTGCTTTGCAACTTAGTTTGCAATATGTATTATTACCGCAAGGAAAAGTTGAAGCAAGCAGACGGGCTAAAAATATGTCGGCAAAACCGGATGAACTCGGTTTCGAAAATTACTCTAATACGGGAGCATGCGAATCGGTATGACAATAAAAGTTAATTTTGAAGAAACAACTCAGGACGGTAAAGTATATGAAAAAGATGCCGTATTTCCGGTTGCCGACGAAAACGGGAATTATATCAGTGAAGTTCCCGGAAACCTTTTCGAAAGTTTCAAACTTTCGAAAAGGTGTTTTAATGATAATAAAAAAAGGCAGTGTTTAACACTGCCTTTTTTAGTAGTTTTTGATAAACTATTTTATCAATACTTTGTGTATTTCAACTTGACCGTTTTTGGAAGTAATTCTTGCTAAATACATTCCGGGGCTTAAATTTGAGATTTCAATTGTTGATCTTCCATCAACAACTCTTTTTTGGACCGTTTGACCGATTGTATTAATTAATTCAAAAGTTGAAACTTCATTGACAACAACATTTAAAACATCAGTTGCAGGAACAGGATAAAGTTTGGCTCTTTTGGATGATTTAATATCATTTACTGATATGGCACCGCCTGTAACCATAAAATTATCATATACGGTAAAATTTGCAGTACCAACAGATGACCATAAATCTATTAAACCGAGAGATGCATTTCCGTCATAGTCTAAACGAAGAACTTTAGCAAACAAAATATCGTTCACATACCAAGCAACTGAATCTGCATCAGCAGAAATAACAACATGATTCCATTGCCATGCAGGTATTCCGTCTACAAAAGCTGATTCGTACAAAGCCGTACCGTTTCCGTTTTGAGATTCAAGCCCGTCAATATCTACACCGGTATAATATCCCAATGTGTCAATTCCGACATCAGTGGTTCCCATGCCTTGGCCTTCAATATAGCACCAAAGATCATGACCGGATCCCCAATCACATGTAATAGAAAAGTCTAAACCGTTCAAGCTTGGTAAATTTTCATCTGAATGCATTACTCCGTATGTAACAAATTCAGTTGTTCCGCTGCCGCCGTCTTCATAATCTGTCCAAACATCAAATGAAACAGTATAATTTCCCGTAAAAGTTTGACTTGCAGGAAATTCATAAATTTGGCTGCTTGCACCGGCGTTAGGATCAGTGTTTACTTCCAGTTTTAATCCTAATCCGCCTCCGTTAGGGGCTGCAGGAATACCATCAGAAATATAGTCATAAGCAAAATCAGAAACATTAACTCCTCCTACTGAGGTTTCAGACCAGCGCGAACTTCCGTTTCCGTCATCAAAATTATCTGAAAAAAGAACTTGGGCATTTGCGAATGAAACAGTAAAAACTGCAACAATCAAAAAAGAATAAATTTTTTTCATTTTGTATATATTTAAGTGAATAATTAAATGTAAAATTAATGTAAATTTATTAAAAAAACAAACAAAAATGTATAAAAAAAAGTTTTTTTGTCAGAATTTAATTATTTATTTTGATTTTTTCTGCGGAATTTTTATCTTTGTCAGACTATAAGATTTGTATTTCGTTATTAACATTACTTAATTAAAATCTTGATACAATTCTCTTTTTGAGATGTTCGAATACATAAATAATATGAACATTTTAAACAATCAGTTAACTAAATTATAAATCCAATTAATTAATTATGATGAAAAAAATTTTATTTTTTGTATTCTTCTTGGCAAGTTTTTTAGTCTCATTTGCTCAGGAACGAACAATTTCGGGAATTGTGACCTCTGAATCCGACGGGGAAACAATACCCGGAGTTTCAGTTGTAGTTAAAGGAACTACAGTCGGAGCAATGACCGATGTTAACGGGAAGTATTCAATTGTTGTTAAGTCGGATACAAAGGTTCTTATATTCAGCTATATAGGTATGAAAACTAAGGAGGTTGAAATAGGTTTAAAAAATACCGTAAATGTCGCTTTGGAAACCGAAGCTACCGGTATTGATGAAGTTGTTGTAACAGCTTTGGGAATAAAAAAGGCGAAAAAATCTTTGGGCTATTCTGTTGAAAATGTAGGACATGAAGAGCTTACGGAAGGAAATCAGACAAATGTTGTAAATGCTTTACAAGGGAAAGTTGCCGGTGTCAGTATTACAAATTCCGGCGGAGCACCCGGCGCATCTTCCGTAATTATGATTAGAGGAGGAAATTCATTAAGCGGCGATAACCAGCCGTTATTTGTTGTGGACGGGATTCCGATTGATAACAGTACTGTCGCAGGCGAGTTAGTTGCAAATTCTAATCGCGGACTAGACTTAAATTCAGAAGATATTGAATCCGTTTCGATATTAAAAGGTCCTGCTGCAGCTGCTTTGTACGGTATTAAAGCAGCTAACGGAGCTGTTATAATTACGACAAAAACCGGAAAAGCCGGAGAAGCCAAAATTTCTTACAACGGGTCTTTTTCTGTTGATAATGTCGTAGGTGTCCCGGATATGCAAACAATGTACGGGCAAGGCTCATTGATCCGTCATAATATGAGTTATATTACGACATTTTCATGGGATACTTTAAGATTGGCTGATACTGTTCCGATATATAATAATTTGCAAGATTTTTATCAAACAGCATATTCAAGTAATCATAATGTTTCATATTCCGGAGGTAATGAAAAAAGTACGGTTTATGCCTCTGCAGGAAGATTAAACAACAACGGTGTTATGGACAGGACAAGTTATGACAGAACATCCTTCAAACTAAATACAACATCTTCTTTGAAAAAGAATTTGACTATAGGAAGTTCGTTTAATTATGTCAATTCTGCCAGTAACAGAACAAGGCAAGGATCTTCAAACAGCGGGAGCTTCAGTAGCATTCTTAATTATCCGGTAAATGTAAATATGAAAGATTATCTGAATGAAGACGGAACTCAAAAAATTGTTGAGAGTTTGGGTGACGCACCTATGGATAATCCGTACTGGAGTGCAATTAATAATCCGATAACTAATCGAGTTGATCGTTATATCGGAATAGCAAATGTATCCTATGACCCTTTTAAATTTTTGAACATTACATATCGAATCGGTTCCGATGTCTTTATGGAGAAAAATAAAAGCAGTTATGCATGGGGATCTGCACGATTCAATGAAGGATATGTAGGTGAATATGAAGCTTTTAATCAAATAACGACGTCGACTTTATTATTAAATGCAAATCATAAAATAGAAAAACACAGTTTTGGTTTAACAGTAGGTAATAATATAGAAGACAATTATTATCGAAGGACTAATTGGAGCGGGCAAAATTTTATAGAACCTGATTTTGTCGGTATAAATAATATTGTAAGTGATGACAGAACCGTAAATCAGAAAATTACAAGGAAAAGAATAGTAAGTGCTTTCGGTGAATTTAAATATGACTGGAATAGTGTGGTATTCTTAAATTTAACCGGAAGAATTGATAAATCTTCTACACTTCCGAAAGACAAAAATCTATTCTTTTATCCTTCCGCAGGGGTCTCTGTTCTTGTTTCTACAATTCTAAAAAATATGGGTGTTTCAGCTTTGTCTGATTTAGGAATTGATTATTTTAAACTAAGAACTACTTGGGCACAAGTAGGGAAAGATGCACCGCCTCATGTATTACAAACTCCGATGGTCTCAACTACAAATACATACACAATAGATCCGGAAGGTTTTATGCGAGCAATATATCCGACAGGAAACCCTGCTTTACTTCCGGAATTTACTAATTCATTTGAAGTAGGAACCGATATACGTTTATTTAAAAACAGAGTGGCACTTGATTTTTCATATTATAACATGACTTCTCGTGATCAAATATTATTTATAAGAATGGCCCCTTCAACAAGTACTTTCGGAGGGTATTTGAATGCAGGATCAATTAATAACAAAGGGATTGAATTCTTATTAAGCACAAAAGCGGTTAAAAAAACAAATTTTAATTGGTATGTTGATCTTAACTTTGCCAAAGCCGTTAGTCATGTAAATGAATTACCCGGAGAAATTAAACAGGTAGAAAATTCTGATTCCTGGGCATATAACGTTATAGCCGAAGGAGCAGCATTACTTGACGGACCCGTTTTCGGAATCTACGGTAAAGCTTATAAGAGGGATGATAACGGGAATTTGCTGCTGGACGCAGACGGAATGGTTCAATTTGCTGATGTTCAACAACAACTCGGTGACAGATATCCGAATTGGTCAGCAGGTATTTCAAATAAATTACAATATAAAAATATAACTTTAAATTTTCTGGTTGATATCAGTTACGGGAATGATGTTCTCAACGGAACAAAAGCCGCAATGATTTATTACGGCTTGGATCCGATTACGACAAACAGAGGTGAAACATTTGTATTTGACGGTTTAAGATCTACCGGAACAACTGATGCTGACGGTAATATTATTTATGAACCGAATGATTCTGAAGTTGTTTTAGATCAAGATTATTATCAAAATATCTATTCAAAAATCGGTGAGAATTTTGTTGAAGACGGATCATGGGTTCGTTTACGATATGTGACATTAACATACGATTTCCCGACTAAATGGTTTAAAGATAAAATTTCTATGTTACAGTTTAATGTAACGGGCAGAAATTTGTTTATCTTAACAAACTATTCAGGTGTAGATCCCGAAATAAATACAATCGGTGCAGCTGTTATGGGAACCGGTTCTATCGGAATTGATAATTTGGGAACTCCAAGCACTAAAGGAATTGATTTTAGTTTAAGATTAAGTTTTTAATTAAAAAAAAATATAAGACATGAATACAATAAAAAAAATATTAATATTATTACTTATAGTAGTCACCTCTGCTTCTTGTAATAAATTTTTAGATGTAAATGACGATCCCAGCGCACCGTCTGATGTTGCTTTGGATTTGAGATTAAAACCGGCAATTTTATTAGCAAACGGTGCTGCTCAATGGAGAGGAGCCAGAGAAGTAATTGCAATTGAACAATATGTTGCCAGCAGAGACCCGGGTGATGCACAAGATTGCTGGAAATTTGATAATAAGTATTTTATTTGGCAAAATACACTTGTTTGGACTTATCCTAATGTAGTTGATTTAATCGTTATGGGTGAGGACGAAAACAGCCCTCATTTTTCCGGTGTAGGGAAAATTTTTAAAGCTTATCTTTTATTAATGCTGAGCGATCAACTCGGATCGGTTCCATACGATGACCTTTATAACGGCAGAACTACTCCCGTACTGGAACCCCGATTTGAAGAACAACAGGTTATTTATGAAAAATGTTTGGCAGATTTAGATGACGCAATTGATGACTTGTCTCAAACCGAAAATACAATAGAATTAAACAGAAGATACGGAGATATTATTTATCAAGGTGATACTGAAAAATGGATTAAATTTGCATATGCCCTTAAAGCTCGCTATCTGAATCATTATTCTAAGAAATCTTCACTTTATGATCCTACTGCTGTCATTAATGCTTGTTCCAAAGCTTTTGACGGTGATGGTCAAGATGCTGAATTTGCCTATAAAAGCGATGGTTCACAGACACAAGCAAATCCTTTTAGTGCAGAAGGTTTTGGAGATTTTGGAGGAATTACGCCTCGTTACGGAGGATATAGTGCTTTTTTTGTAGATATGTTAAAATCATCAGTTATTGCAGAGGACAGTATTGATCCCCGATTACCGATTATTATGTTGCCTGCCGACAGTACAGGTTTATATACCGGAATTGTCAGCGGAAGAGGATTTGATACGGATCCTGAGAGAACGTTTTTGTATGATTATTCGAATGTTCCCGGAGGATTTTATTCAAAAGCAGATTCACCGTTTCCTTTTATCACTTATTCAGAAGTTAAATTTATTGAAGCCGAGGCCAGATTAAGATCAGGAGACCTTGGCGGTTCAAGAGCTGCATTTAAAGAAGGTGTTTTAGCAAATATGAGAAAATTAGGTGTAGCAGATACATCTATTACAGAAGCTGCTGACAGCATCGATGCAATGACGGATGCGGATTTTACACCGCTTAATGCCGGTTTACATCACATAATGACTCAAAAATATATTGCAATGGTATTTAATCCTGAAACTTGGGTTGATATGAGAAGAATGGATTATGACAGTACAATTTATAACGGCTTAAGACATCCGGAAAATGTAAACAGCATATTTGCAGACGATGAATGGATAAGAGCTATGGTATATGAATATAATGAAGAAAACAGAAATCCTAATAATATTCCGAATAATGTGCCCGAAGTAAGAATGAAAACACCTGTTTGGTGGGACATTCCGGAATAAGAAATAAACAATAGTTGATTAATAAATACTAAAAAAACATTAAAACTTTAATACAGAGTTTTAATGTTTTTTTATTGTCTGTTTTTAAGTTAGGGACTTTCAGGAAATGAAAAGTTCTTAAAAATTATGATCATTTTACAAGTTGTTGCATTCGACCTTAAAGAAATTTAGTAGTTTTCAAACGAAGAAGAACGTAAAAATAAAAGCTGTTTGAACAACCGGAGCTTGCGAAGGGAGTGAGTTCTTTTATTTTAGTGATTCGTAGTGTAGAAAATAAGAAATTTATTTACAGTCTTGATTTTTTGTTACTTTTGTGTCAAGACAAAAGTAAAAGAAAATACAAATTAGCCCAATATAACGCAAATGATTGCAAAATTGGGGTATTTTCAAAAGAAAAACGCATATACTAATATGATTAACAGGTACCTGATATTTCCCGAAACTCCCTAAGTTAAAACTCTGCAGTTTCTGAGCAGTTACTTTAGTTTCAAAAAATATTATTTGAATATCGAACAAGGACTAAGGATTTATGAGTTATGAAGTTTCACAGAAATAAGAAGTATGTATTGTTCAAATTATAATACTTTTTTTTACTTTAAAAATCGTTATTCGTTATCGATGTTCTTAAATCAATTCTTAAAGGATTTATTTTAGCCATTTTAATAATTTAGAAATTTCTTCGAAAAGCTTATCTTGATTTTTGATTACGGATTCTAAGGGAAATCCGAAGCTCAAAACTGTATAATTATTTTTATTGCCGATTACGGCAGCCGGAAAGTTATTTTCTTTATATCTGTATATTATTTTTGCCCCGTTTAAAGGTTTTAAAGCATCAACTGATCTGAGTTCAAATATTTTTTCAGACGGTTTTTTCGAAATAAGTAATTGATTTTTTCCGGTAATTTCACCTGTTTGACATGCCCAAGTCGATAGAGCAGAATACTGAAGCTTGTCTTGTACCCAATTTTTACGAATGCTGTCATTCATATTACTTAAAAAAACATCTTCAGCAATAAAAGCTCCTGATATTAATATTGTTTTATCCGTACTTATCCATTTATCAAGTGCATTTCTCATATTTTGAGTAAATACACCGAAATTTTTTAATCTTATTTCTTTGTTAAACTCAGATGTACTCTGTTTCCCGTATATTAAATCAAGTTTATCATAAGTGATAAAATTGTCGGGATTTTTCTCAAAAGCTCCTGCACTTGCTGATATAAAAGAAAGATTCAAATTTGCAAACTGCTTACCGTGTTTGTACGGATAATCAAATGTGTTCCCGACAACGGTTATTCCTTCGTAATCTGAATAAGATGCTCCGTGACCGGGGAGAAAATCGGTTGACCAATTATCGTTTTTGTTGAAATTATATTGAAATCCCGTAAAAGAATATTCTGTTCCCGAAGCAACGGCAGATTTATTCCAATATGAAAAACCGCTCAAATTTTCGGTGTCAATATAATCCGGACTTGAGATTTTATCAAAGGCATTGACAATAAGTATCGGATTGTCTTCAAATTTGTTAATATAAGC
>JANTGL010000078.1 GCA_024762915.1 Bacteroidales bacterium
CAACATTTCTTTGCCTTTCAAATCACGTCTTACAATAAATGATTTATTTAAACGAGCCAAATCTTCTATCCACTTATATATCAATAGATTATTACCGATTGCAATTTCGGAAGTTTTAAAACCCTTATTCAATAACGCATGATTAATCAGCGTAGAATCTAAGATGATATCTCTATGATTTGAAATAAAAATGTATGCTTTATCTTTTTTAAAATTTTCGATTCCGGAAATATTCAATTCGGTAACCGTTAATTGAAGTAAGGCTTTTACATACTCAGAGATATATCTTTTCTGAAAATCATATACCGAATTTACACGAAATAATTCCTTACTTAAATGTCGGATTCGTTCATCGGGATATATTTTTTTCAGTATGTAAATAAACCCCTCATCTTCAATTATTTCAAGAAGCTTAGCATGCACTTCATCATCTCGATATGAACGAATATCTTCAAAATTAAAGGCTTCCATTTTTTTGATTTTCAGGAATTAATGTTCACAATTATGTTCATGATCATCGGCATCATGGTTACACATATTTGCCGTTGTTTTAAGCCTACCGTTTAAAAAATCTTCAATCACTTTTCCGGGTTCATCGACCGGGGCTCCGGTAAAAACATTTATATCATTATTATTTAAAATCTCGACGGCTTTCGGTCCGATCCCGCCCGTAATCATATCCGTTACCTCATTTTCTGCTAACCAATTCGGAATAACCCCGAATTCATGCGGCGGAGGCGTTTCCATTTGTTCTTTTACAACTTTATTATTTTCTGTATGATATATATAAAAATATGGTGCATGACCGAAGTGAGCTGATAATTTTCCGTCAATAACGGGAATTGCTATTTTTTTCATTTTATTATTTTTTTAATTTATAGTTTTTTAATTTTCTGCAAGAATAATTGCATTCCTTTTCGCTTTTCACTATCTAATCTGAAACTTATGTTTTCCGTTAAATATTTATTTAAATCAATTTCAGAATTATTATTCTTACTTTTATAATTTTCAATAACGGTATCCATATTTCTTAAACCGTTTTTTAATGCATTGTCAAACTGTTTTATAAACGCATCATCTATCTTTTTATTTGCAACCCATGCAGCAAAAACAAACGGATAAGATGTAAATTTCAACCAAATTTCCGACAAATCGTAAACAAATTCAAATTTATTTTGATATTTAAAAACACGATCTCCGATAATCAATGCAGCCGATTGATTATTCACATCATCTTCATAGCCGGCTTTTGCATTTACATATTCCGGATTAATTTTAAAATATTCTTTTGCCAAGATCTTTGTCAACTTAACAGAAGTTCTTGATTGATAATCCAATAAAATTGTTTTCACATTTTTAATCGGTGTATGACTGAATAATGAAACGGTATCAACTTTCCCGACGGCTCCTAAACAATAATTTGAAATAATGTGGGATTCTTTTAATTTCCCGATTTCCGCTACCGGAATTAAGCCGATATCAACTTTATTTTGAATCAACTTATCTGCACAAGAGGAAGGAATATCTTTCTGCAAATCAATTTGTTTCATCAATAATGCATCATTCTCGATACCGTTAATAAACGGCAATGTGTTCAGATAAGAAACAGCTGATATTTTAATTTTTTCTTTCAAAATAATCAAATTTCAGCATTAAAAATTTTATCGGTTTCGGTATCTTCAAGTTTCTTAATTTCAAACATCGAAGCCGTTCCGGCAATTACTGAAATGACCGCAACAAATGCTGATAAAGCGACACCGATATACGGAATAAACAATACCAATGCAAACAAAGAGCCGTTTACGACAGCAACCCACTTGTATTTACGCATAAATGTAACACTTTCTTTTATGCTGCGTTTGTATCTTTCATTTGAATAATCCATGTATGAAAATCCGTAGAAATAAGACGTAATAAAGAACATAAAAATCACTCCGATCCAGCTGATTACCGATAAAATCAGTCCGACTGCAAACACTAAAATCATTACGCCGGTTTCAAACAATACATTTCTGACAGCAATTCCCGTTCCTCTGAAAATATCTTTGATAAATTGCTTTATTTCGAAAGGATAATCAATTTTATGACCGGCAAGCACATTTTCGGTTTTCTCGGAAATTACGGAAAAAAGCGGCGACAGAATAATAATGATTACATAACCGCCGAGATAAGCAAAACTGATAAAAAACAAAACATAAATCAATGCCGTAATAATTCCGGAAAGAGCACCTTTCAAGAATTCTGCACCCCAAAAATCGGCACTTCCCAAATCAATCCAATTAATAAAAGCATGCCTTGCCGTGACGGCTAAATCCATAATTTGGCTCATTCCTATCCAAAAAATCAAAATATTTAGGAGCAAAGGGAACAGCATATATTTCATAAACCCTTTTGAGAACAAAAGTTCTATTGCCTTAAAATAGCCTTTAAATCCGATTGATAATTGTTTCCCGAAATTCATTTTATTTAAGTTTAAATCTGACCGGATGTTTTACTTTTTGCTTTAAAAGTGCAATTTCCAAAACCTCAGAAATTGTTTCAACAAAATGAAATTTTAAACCTTTCAAATATAAATCTTCAATTTCATTGATGTCTTTTTCATTGTCTTTTGACAAAATAAGTTCCTTAATATCAGCACGTTTTGCAGCTAATATTTTTTCTTTAATACCGCCGACGGGTAATACTTTTCCTCTTAAGGTCATTTCACCGGTCATGGCTAATTTATTTTTTATTTTTCGTTGTGTTAATACGGAAGCAAGTGAAGTCACCATGGTAATACCTGCCGAAGGACCGTCTTTCGGAATTGCTCCTTCAGGGACATGAATATGCACATTATAATTTTTGAAAACGGCTTCTTTAATATGCAAATCTTCTGCATGAGATTTTAAATATTCAAAAGCAATAACGGCAGATTCTTTCATTACTTGCCCTAAATTACCGGTTAAATTTAACTTACCGTTTCCTTTGCTGACACTTGATTCAATAAATAAAATTTTTCCGCCTACTTGTGTCCATGCCAGCCCGGTAACCACACCCGCAAATTCGTTGCCTTCATATTTTCCTTTCAAATATCTCGGAGCACCAAGATATTCCGTAACTTCTGAAACATTTAAAGTTTTATTATACGTTTCTTCCATTGCAATTTTCTTTGCAATTTTCCGAATGATTTCAGCAATTTTCTTTTCTAAATTACGAACACCCGATTCACTCGTATAAGATGTGATTATTCTTTCAAGTGCAAGTTTAGAAAATTTTAACTGTGATGCTTTTAAACCGTGTTCCTTCAACTGTCTCGGGATTAAATGCCGTTTTGCTATTTCAATCTTTTCTTCAACAATATAACCTGACACATCAATTAATTCCATTCGGTCTCTTAAAGCTGAATTAACCGTATTTAAAGAATTTGCCGTGGCAATAAATAAGATTTTCGATAAATCAAATTCCAATTCCAAATAATTGTCGTAGAACGTATTATTTTGCTCAGGATCAAGTACTTCAAGCAATGCAGAAGAGGGATCGCCTCTAAAATCATTTCCGATTTTATCAATTTCATCCAAAATAAATACGGGATTTGAAGATTTTACTTTTTTCAGATTTTGGATAATTCTTCCGGGCATGGCGCCGATATACGTTTTTCGATGTCCTCTGATTTCTGCTTCATCATGCAAACCTCCGAGTGACATTCTGGCATATTTTCGTTCCAAAGCACGCGCAACAGATTTTCCGAGTGAGGTCTTCCCTACTCCGGGAGGTCCGTACAAACACAAAATTGGCGCTTTTAAATCACCTTTAAGTTTCAACACGGCAAGGTGTTCCAATATACGATCCTTAACTTTATCCAATCCGTAATGATCCTCATCCAATATTTTTTCGGCGCGTTTTAAATCGAAATTATCTTCGGTATATTCATTCCAAGGCAAATCAACCAATGTTTGAGCATAAGTCAATTGATATGAATAATCCGGTGACATCGGATTTATTTGTTTTAATCGATTTATTTGTTTTTTGAATGCTTCTTTTACCTCTTTATTCCACTTTTTCTTTTTCCCTTTTCTTTCTAATTCTTCAATCTCAACTTTCGGTGAATCAAGCCCTAATTCATCCTGTATGGCTTTCATTTGCTGGTGCAGAAAATATTCTTTCTGTTGCTGTGTCATCTCAGTTTTTGCCTTACTTTGGATGTTATCTTTTAATTCTAATTTCTGAACTTCTTCCGATAAATATTTTAATAATAATCCGGCTCTTTCCGATAAATTATTTTGTTCTAAGAGGGCTTGTTTTTCTTTCGTTTTCACATCCGAATTGGATGATACAAAATTGATTAAGAACTCCGGAGAATCAATGTTTTTAACTGCAAAAGCAGCTTCTTTAGGCAAATTTGAAGAAAGATGAATTATTTTAACCGATAATTCTTTAACAGAAAAAACTTGCGCTTCAAATTCTGCATTATTAACAACATTTTTCTCAGTATTAATAATTTTATATTTAGCTTTTAAATTTGGTTTAACTGCGGTTTCTTCAGTAATTTCAAAACGTGAAATTCCTTGTAAAACAGCTGTTTTTTCTCCGTCAGGCATATCGAAAAGTTTTACGACACGAGCCAATGTACCTACTTTATAGATATCTTTAAATTTAGGATCTTCCGTATTTTCAACTTTTTGACTGATAATACCGATCAACATTTCTTTTTTGTGAGCTTCTTTTATCAGTTTTAAAGATTTCTTTCTGCCGACAGCAATCGGGATAACTATTTGAGGGAATAAAACCGTATTTCGTAAAGTCAAAAGTTCTAATTCATCAGGTAAATCAAAATCATCAATTGATATATTATCAATACCTGCTGCAAGTGGTATCATTTCGCCGCTGCTCATTTCATCTTTATTTCCGAAAATAATATCTTTAAACATAAATTTTTCTTTTAAAATTGTTTTGTTTAAACTGTCAATGGTCGTGCCAATTATTTAAACAAGAAAATTCGGCAGATTATTATATCAATTATTCTGAAAATTCGGCAATTACTGTCTCAGAACCCTTTACTTTATCACCGATTTTCACTTTTATGTCAGTATCCGGCGGAAGAAAAATATCAACTCTTGAGCCGAATTTTATAAAACCGCATTCTTCCGATTGCACTACTTCCTCACCTTCTCTGACATAAAAAACAATTCTGCGAGCAACCGTTCCGGCAATTTGACGATAAAGAACTTTAATCCCTTTTTTATTTTCAATTACCACGGAAGTCCTTTCATTTTCTTCCGAAGATTTCGGATTTTTTGCCAATAAATATTTCCCTTCATGATATCGAAAATAGTTTACGGTTCCGCCAAGCGGAAAAAAATTAATATGCACATTCCAAACAGACATGAAAATTGAGATTTGAATGCGCTCATCTTTAAAAAACTCATTTTCCGAAGTTTTCTCAATTACAACAACTTTTCCGTCAGCAGGAGCAATCACTCCGGAACTGTTTATTACAGGAATTCTTTTCGGTTTTCGGAAAAAAAAGATAACCATAAACAGTAAAAACAAAGATATTAGAACTGAGATAAGCAGAATAAGTGTGCAATCGCAGAAAAATACATAGACCGCAAGATTAAAAAAAATCAAAACAGATGCAGCAATTGAAATTGTATGTGTCCCTTCTTTGTGAATAGTCATTTTTAAAGATTTTTAAACTTTTCGTAAAGTTACAAAACTTAATGAAAATATGATAAAAATAATTAATTCAAAAAGATTTAAGAAATAAAAAAATATTCAATAATTTTCAGAAAAAGAAATATCATGGGAGCAGCAAAAAGGGTACTGTCGAAACGGTCAAGCAAACCGCCGTGACCGGGCATTATAGTTCCCGAATCTTTGATTCCGGCTCTGCGTTTTAACCATGATTCAACCAAATCACCGTAAGTTCCGAAAAGAACGGTAATACCGGCAAAAATGAGCCATTGAAACAGAGATAAACCATTAAAAAAGAGCGAAATAACATAAGCGGCAATAAAGGCAAAAACGGCACCTCCGATTGTTCCTTCCCAAGATTTATTCGGAGAAATACGTTCAAATAATTTTGTTTTTCCGAACAGGGATCCGATTATATAAGCACCAGAATCATTAACCCATAAAATTATAAATAATGACAATAAATATTCATAGGTAAAAAGACCTTTATTAATTCCGGAAAAAGCAATAAAATTCAATGTAGAAATCGGAATAACGACATAAACGATTCCGAAAACCGTAAATGCAATACTGATAAAATGATCTTCTCGATCTTGATAAATTTCAAAAATAAATAAAAATAGAATCAGGAAAATAGCTATAAAATAGGATGACGGCGGAATATTACCTCGAGCGACAAAAAAAGTCAGCAAATAAATTGTCAGCCCGACAAAAATACCGTAATATTTTTGAGGTCGATTGCCTGTTTTTTCAAATAAATGATAGGATTCAGCCAATGCAATAATGGTTATCAGCGTATAAACAACAACATACAGATATTCATTAATTAAGATACCGCCTAAAATCACAACAACAAAAACAAGCGCTGAGAGTGCTCTTTTTAACAAATTTTTTTTTACCATGAATTAAACGTTTGCAATTATTTTTTGTGCTGCTTCAAATCGATCTTTTTCTGTGTATAATTCAATTTCACCGAGTAAGAATGTCGTATCTTTATCATTGATAATCACTGACGGAATACCGGATTCATCTAAGATACTTTTATGAAACATGGCTTTGGCTATATTTGAATACGATTTCAGAAGGGTCCATTCTGTTTCATTTGCTAAAATTTCTTCAGCTTCTTTTGCTTGGTTTTTTTCAACAAATAACTTTAATCTTCCTTTTTCTTTTTTTATTATTGCTTTAATATTATGTAAAAAAAGAGTTTCCTCAGCTTTTTCTGCAGACGATAAGTTGTCAAAATCTTTGATAACCTCAAAAGCTGTTAATTCTCTTACTATTTTTTCGGCTTTTTCAATGTCTTCATCTTTTACATAAATGATGACCGCCTCCATATGATAATCAGAGTCTTTTTTCTTAATGACAACGACATTAATCAAATTTTCGGCAAGTAAGTCAACGAAATACTTAGCCTGCCTTAATTTACTGCTAATCAATAAGTTTCTCCATCCTTTAAGATCTTTTCCGGTCAAATACGGAATCACTTTTTCAACATCCTTATTCTCAACATACAATTCGTAATTATCAAGAATATATTTATTACTTTCTTTTCTTTTTAAAACCGTATGAATATCAGCTTCCAGTAATATTTTTTGAAACAGAAGAATCGGTTTTAAATCAACAAAAGAATTAATTTTTGTTAATCCTTCAAATTCATCAATTAAAGCTCGTGCCTTTTTTTCGTTGAATTCTTCCACATACAAATCAATATTACCGAGCAGAAACAAACTGTCTTTCTCATCTAAAATAACCGCATTTATTTCATTACGATTCAAAATATTTTTTCTTAATTCTGCTTGATGATACCTTTCAAATGATTGAATTTTAAGCCAATTCTTCATAATTTAATAATTTATAGTTTTTCTGAATTCGACGGTTTGTCAGAGTTCTTTTTTTCTTCTTCTTTTTTTCTTTTTTCGGCTTCTTCTTGGTGATGTTTTAAGCGTTCAATATTTCTTTGTCTTATTTTTTGAACTTCTTCTTCGTATTCGTCATTAAATTTTCGTTTACCGAGGATTTTTTCGGCATCTTCATAATAAATAACTTCTTTTTCCAATAATAACTCTGCTAATTGATTCATTCCCTCAAGGTTATCTTTTAAAATCTTTTTTGCTCGAAGGTATTCGTCATTAACCATATCTTTAACCTCTCGGTCGATTAATTCTCCGGTTTGTTCACTGAACGGTTTTTGGAATTGATATTCAGATCTTCCGCTTGAATCAAAAAAACTGAGATTTCCTATTTTTTCGCTCATTCCGTAATAAGCAATCATTGAAAATGCTTGTTTTGTAACGCGTTCCAGATCATTTAAGGCACCTGTTGATATTTTTCCGAAAGTAATTTCTTCGGAAGCTCTCCCGCCCAATGTTGAACACATTTCATCCAGCAGTTGTTCTTTTGTTGTTATTTGTCGTTCGTGCGGTTGATACCAAGCAGCTCCCAATGCTTGTCCTCTCGGTACGATGGTTACTTTCACCAAAGGATGTGCATTTTCCAACATCCAACTGACAGTTGCATGTCCGGCTTCGTGATAAGCAATTGTTTTTTTCTCGGTTTTTGTAATAATCTTACTTTTCTTTTCGAGTCCGCCGATAATACGGTCAATTGCATCATGAAAATCTTGATGCGTTACTGTTTTTTTATTACTTCGAGCAGCAATTAAAGCTGCTTCATTACAAACATTTGCAATATCAGCCCCCGAAAAACCCGGAGTTTGTTTTGAAAGTTTTTGAATATCAACATCTGAATTCATTTTCAAGGGTTTAATATGAACCTTAAAAATATCTTCTCGTTCGGTTAAATCCGGTAATTCAACATGTATTTGTCTGTCAAATCGTCCGGCTCGCATGAGTGCAGGGTCTAAAATATCGGCTCTGTTCGTTGCAGCTATAATAATTACCCCGGCATTGGTATCAAAACCGTCCATTTCGGTAAGAAGTTGATTCAAGGTGTTTTCTCTTTCATCATTTCCGCCTATATTAGCTCCTTTGCTTCTTGCTCTTCCGATTGCATCAATTTCATCGATAAAAACAATACAGGGTGATTTTTGTTTTGCTTGTCCGAACAGATCTCGAACACGTGAAGCTCCCACACCAACAAACATCTCCACAAAATCAGAGCCCGACAATGAGAAAAACGGGACATTTGCTTCTCCGGCAACCGCTTTTGCCAATAATGTTTTTCCGGTTCCGGGAGGGCCTACCAACAAAGCACCTTTGGGAATTTTTCCGCCTAATTTAGTATATTTATCCGGTTTTTTTAAAAAATCCACAATTTCCTGAACTTCAATTTTCGCTTCTTCTAAACCTGCAACATTGCTGAAGTCAATTTTTACTTTTGTATTTTCATTATCAAATAACTTTGCTTTTGAACGGCCGACATTAAAAATACCGCCGCCGGCACCGCCCATTCCGCTTCCCATTCTTCGAAAAACAAAAATCCAAATAGCTACAATAATGATTAGGGGTAAAAGCCATCCCATTAATTCTCCGAATACATCCGTCTGAGTATCATAATCAATCGGGACTCTGTTTACTCTCGGAACATCCTTTTGAAGTGTTTCCATGTTTTTTTCAAAAACTTCAACCGAACCGATATTAAAATAATAATCAGGTGTTTTTCCGGCTGCAAAAACACTTCCTTCCGATTTCAAATCACTGAATTCCGGATCCGATCGTAATTGTTCTTTTATATAAACTTCAACTTTCTGGTGATTGACAACAACAACTTTATCAACGGCATGTTTCGGCATTATTTTCGTTTCAAAACGGACTTGAGTAATTTTAACAGCCGTTTCCTGATTCGAGAAATAATTTAATACAAAAAAACCGACGGCAACCGCTATAAAAATAAATATGGTATTTTTATTTTTTCCGTTTCCGGCAAACATATTATTATTCTCCGGCTGATTTCCTTTATCCGGTCTTTTCTCCGGCATTTTTTTCCTTGTTTCTTTCTTATTTTTATCTGACATTTTTTCTTTTTCTTTAATTTTCAATACTTGAATATTGAACTTCAATATTCGTAATTTCGGCATCAGCCCATAAATCTTCCAATTGGTATGATTCTCTGAATTCGGATCGGAAAATATGAACCATTACATCAAAATAATCCAGAATAATCCATTCTGCATTTTCATATCCTTCTTTATAAAAAACCTTTTCTCCGGTTTCGGTTCTTACAAAACGCTCAACAGAATCTGCAACGGCAACTGCCTGTTTATCAGTTTCAACTTCACAAATCATAAAATAATCAGTAATTGAATTTTGAGTATTTGCAAAATCCATTTTTACAATGTTTTTTGCTTTTTTTTCAGTCATCCCTTCTTTAATCGCTTCCAGAAGTTTTTGAGTTTCTGCCATAAATCATTTTAATTTTTTAATAATCCGGCAAATTTAATTAATTTTATACGATAACTTGCACTTTAATAAAACATTTCTAATGAAAATCTTAATTGCACCCGATAAATTTAAATCCGTCTTTTCAGCTCAACAAGTTGCGGATGCTGTTGAAGCAGTCATAAAAAAACA
>JANTGL010000079.1 GCA_024762915.1 Bacteroidales bacterium
TAAAATCGGTGATTATGACAATGCTATTGACTATTTAAAAAAGTTTTCGACAAAAGATAAAATGTTGGCTGCAACCGCTTTTGCTAACATCGGTGATGCTTATACCGAAAAAGGCGAATACAAAAATGCGGCTGAATATTATAAAAAAGCTGCTGCTGAAAATAATAAAATATTAAGTCCGATTTATTTAATGAAATTGGGACGTGTTTATGAAGAACTCGGTAAATGGAAAGATGCTGTTGAGACGTATCAACAAATCAAAAATGATTATAAAGAAAGTGCGGAAGCAAGAGGAGTTGAAAAGTTTATTACAAGAGCAAAATTACATTTATAAGAAACAAACAGAGAAAAAAAAACCGGCAATTTGCCGGTTTTTTTTATTTAATTAATTGTATACCCTTAGTAGCTGATTTATCTTCCGGATTACTCATTAAAACTTTATTAAAGAGCAATTTTGCGTGATTTTTTTTACCGAGATAATAATCTGACCAAGCTAACATTAATAAACTGTCATAATCAAAGGGATAAAGATTTACAACTTTTTCAAAATAATTAGCTGCAACCGTGTAATTCTTTTTTCCGAAGAATATTAACCCGAGACGATAATTGGCGCTTGTGTTATTCGGATTTATTTCCAAAATCTTTTTATATAAATTGATTACCTCAGTCAGGTTTCCTTGAGCATATTTCGGATAAATCAAACCGAATTTTGCTTCTTCCGAAAACGGTTTAAGATTCAATGCTTTTTGGTAATGTGCAGCAGATTCTTCAAATAAACCGGCATTATATTCCAACCATCCGAGACGTAAATTAATTTCATAAGAATCATTCGAATACACTTTTTTCAATTCATCAGCTGCTTTTTTGTATGAACCGGATTTTTCTAAACCGTAACTTGTTTTAAAGGCTTGAATAATTTCTTTATCGGTTTGCCCGAAAATTTGAGAAAATCCTAATAATAAGATAACTGTTAAATTAATTGTCGTTTTCATTTTTCCTTTTTTTTATGTTAATATTTTTTGAAATACCATTTAATACCTCCTGTAATTGTTTGATTTATATATGATTTAGTTTGTTCAATCGCGTTTACTTCGAATGTATTTTCTTTCACATTGTATTGATAACTTATAAACATGTTAAACCGTCCTTTGGCTAATCCGATGTTTAAGTAATTTTCAAATCTTAATGTAATTTTATCTAAATCGTTATTTGTTAAAAATGTATTATATTGAGTGAAATTCTGTAAATCTCCGTATGTTACCGAAGGACTGATAAAAGAATATTTTAAAAAGCGAACTCCGAAACTTTGTTTGAAAACCGGATGATACGAAAATAAAGTTCCGTCTTTTTCACTTAAATAAAATCCTGTTGTTTCCGAATAGAAATTATTATTTCCGAACGGATAAATTCGGATACTTAAAGACGGTTGAATTTGCAATTTATTATTCAAATCAGAAATTGAGGTTTCAAAGGATGTTTTGAATATCGAAAATGATTTACTCAAATTTAACGAGCCGGCAAAAGCATTTTCCGAATAATAATATAAAGCCGTGTTTGTTTGTCTTCTTCCCCATGTTTCTGTCTGATTAGGAGCAAAATAGGAGGTGTTAAGATAATGAATACCGCCGCTGATATTGAAACCTTTTGAAGCATGATATTTTGCTGAAAAGTAATATTCGTTTTGATTAATATTTTCAATGTATTCCGGGGGAAGGTCGGGATCAATGTCACGGATGTTATTGGTTATTTTTAAATGACTGTATCCGTGAAAAAATGTAAGCCGCCTTCCTGCGGCATGTTCAAAACTGATATTATACCATGATTCGTTTAATGCTGTTATTTGATTAAGATTATCCTCTAAAGGTAAATTTTCTTTATAATCTTCATTGATATATTGAATGGTAGAAAAATACAATGCACGGATAAACGGGTATTCCGATTCAATATTCAGTTTTTCTTTTATTTTCCTGCTAAAGGATGCCCCTAACAATTTTGCGTCACCAAATCTTCCCGAGAACAAATATGAATAATAAAGATATTCTTGAACCAATTCATTATCAGGAGATTTGGAGTATGTATTTTCAAAATATTTGACGGCAAGGGCATATTTATGTAACTCATAATATGCAATACCCATTCTCATTTGCAAATAATAAAAATCGATACCGCTTTTTAAATATTTTTTCCCCGTATTTATTAATCCTTTCCAATCCTTAGCCAAATATTGATTATAGGTTTTTGCATCTGCAGAAGGAACATTGATTTCTTCTTGAGAAAATAAAAATGTAACAGAAAGAATGAAAAGCAGGTTTAAAAAAAGTTTTTTCATGTTGTATTTAATTTATAGATTTTTTTAACGGGTGTAATTTCTAATAATTTAGTTTCATTATTTTTTTCGGAAAAAATTAACTCCGTCTTTCCTGAACGATAAATCTTAATGTCATAGTTTAATACCTCCTTGGATTTTCCGAAAACAAATTTTGTAATTCGGGAATTGAGTCCTACAAAATCAGGGATAAAATCATCGTCAATGTGATTGTATTTAAGCGTGTATTCAGATTTCAGAAAAATATAAAAAGGGGCAATAAAATCTTGAAAAATCATTACGGGTTTATTGAAAAATAAATCCGGTCTGATAATACTGTTCATTGACGTATTTTTATAAAAAGATTTCTTAATATTATAAAGTGCTTTAAAAAATATAAATAATTCAGAATTTTTATCACCGTAAAAATTAGTAAAATACAATCCGGATTCATTTTCATAAAAATAAACTGATGTATTATTCTCTTTATCAAGAATATATGATTGATTCCAAATATTTGTATGAATTTCCCAAATGCGTTTTATATTCTTATCAATTGTTATTTCGAGTTTTTTTCCGGAAACCAAATGCAGTGCTTTTTCAAGAATTTCGTTAGAGTTTGCAACAGCAATTTTTTGTGTTGTTTTCGGTTTTCCGAATGTTATCAATTCATATTTATCATCAGACTTTAAAACATAATTATGTATAGGGTAATCCAAAGTCTCCGAACCGATATAGGGCGTTGCCTGAATTTGAAAATGTATATGCGGATAGGGTGAATGACCTGAATTTCCGACAGTACCTATTACATCCCCTTTTTTTACATAATCGCCTTTTTTTACCTTAATACTTCCCTCTTTTAAATGACTTATTTGAGTGTATAAATATTCCGAATGCTTTATAACAACCGAATTTCCCCAGTTTTGATCTGTATTAATATCGCCGATTTTATTATCCGGAATACCGTCAAGAAGTTCCGAAATAATCCCCGGTGCAGGAGCAAAAACCGGTTTCTCAAAACAATAATAATCTTTACAAAAATGGCCTTCATTTTGATATTGTTTTTGCTTATCGTCAAGGATTACAAAATCCCATGCATGCCTCCATTTATCTTTATGGGTATAATCTCCGTTATGCGCTTGCATCACGGTCCAATCACCCTTAAAAGGCAGATTTATCGGAAAATAGTTCTTATTTTTTAATTCTTCTGAAGCTGTATGGAACAAATACAAGGTTTGCTCCGGTGTTTTTTGTCTTACAAATGTTTCGATTAATTTCCGATTTTTGCTGATTCGTAATTTTAAAACATATATAAATAAAAGAACGATAATATTAAACGGAAAAGAATAAATTGATATTTGCCAAACATAAAAAATATGACCTAAACTTGCCGTCAACAGGACGGTTATCGGCAGTAAAATAATGGTCCATAAATAAGATCTTTCCGAAGGAATTACAAAATATCCGCCGATTGCAATTGATGTCAGAATATAGTTAAACCCGATAAAAGTATAAGCAAGTGTTGAGAAATCGGCACCGATTAATTTATAAAACACCCATGCAGACCAAAATCCGATTAATGATAAAGAAAATGCAATTCGGGAATAGTAAAGAAGGCCGATTGCAATTATAATTCCGGCAAGAATATTATTTTGAAAAAAAATGGCTCCTAATGATAAGAAATATATTTTCAGACTTTCAAATCCTTGAATGTTATTAAACCAAACATATATATTTACTAAATTTTTTCCGCCTAAAGCATATAATTCATTGTAAGTATAGATACTGCGTTCGGATAAACCTAATGCCGTAAAATCTTTTGTAGCTAAAATGATTATCCATATTCCGAGTAAAAAGGGAATGCTGAGGTAAGGTAAAGCATATTTTGTTAAAACTCCTTGAATCGCAAGCGTAATGAAAAAGGTTAAAATTGCTGCAAATATGACAATAACGGTTAATTCGATACTCGGCTGAAAGATAACTCCCGTACCGAGTCCGACTAACAATGCATTAAATCCGTATAAACCTTTTTTTATTGATAATTTATCATAGCCTAAAATATAAGCAACAATATTTGCCGTTAAAACAGAAATGATCCCGTAAATTCCTGCCCAAAAGTCCAGAAAACTGACAATAATCAATAGTCCTGCAAATAATTTATTTTCAGAAAAAAAAATTTGAGAATAACTGTTTAATACAGAATCTGAAAATGCTTGAACTTTCTGTTTTAATACCATTTGAACTTTAGTTTAAATAATCCGGAACATTTTCAAGAGCAACCAAGCTGTCATTAGTTTCATTTTCTCTGATAATGTGGGCTTTTCCTTCAGTATCGATTAATATGATTTTCGGTCTTAAAGTTATAAACTGCATCCATTGAGTCATGTTATAGGCCCCGACACGTTTGATAACATAGTGATCTCCTTTTTGTAATGACGGGAATTTTATGACGGAACGTATGACATCAATATTCATACATAAAGGTCCGTAGATGGTAGTGTCTTCCGAATGAGAACTGACTTCTTTAGCAGGATAAATTTCGTGTTCGTACCAAAAAGACGTGAATAACATATTGACCCCCGTATCAATAATCATTGATCGCCTGCCGTCTGCGAGTCTTTTGTTTGCTAATACACTTCCCGTAATATATCCGGCATCATCTATTAATGCACGACCGGTTTCCAAGAAAAGTGTCGGCATTTCATTCGGATCTAATTCGGAATTAATCAATGCATTTGAAATTGCTTCTGCATATTGGTCAAAGGAAGGACAGGTATCTTTTCCCGGAAGATAAGCTCCTTTTAGTGTGTTTTTTGAAGCAAATCCGCCGCCCATATCAATATATTTTATTTTGTGATTAAATTTTCGTTCTGTGCGTACGGCAAGTTCTGCTAATTTTGATGCTGCAACACCATAGGGAGTCGGTGTCATCATATAAGTGCCGATATGGGTATGTAATCCGATTAAATCCAGTTTTTTGCTCATCATAATTCGGTTTAAAGCATTCCATGCTTCACCGTTTTCGTAATTAAAACCAAATCGATCCCATTGGGGATAAATTCCGGTATCCATATTCACACGAATCGCAACTTTGGGCCTTTTTTTACTTGAATCAGCAATATTTAAGAGTTCATACAACTCATCGAAATGATCGATATGGATGTAAGAACCGTTTTCGGTAGCTTTTATCAAGTCTTCTTTTGATTTGTCAGGTCCGTTAAATATAATTTTATTTGGAGCTACACCATTAGATAGGGCTTTGTCATATTCAAATCCGGAAACAACTTCCGCCCAAGATCCTTCGGAATGAAAAATTTTACAAACCGCATTCATATAATTGGTTTTATAGGACCATGCAAATTGAACATTCGGATAACGCGTAGTGAATGCTCTTTTTGCATCGTTAAATGTTTTCCTGATGGTTTGTTCCGAGAGTATAAAACTTGGTGAACCGTACTTATTAATTAAATCGTTTACCGGAATTCCGTCTATTTCTGAAATTATGGGCATTTTTGCTCGCATTCCGAATTTATCGGTTACGCCGGCATTTATTTTTGTAATTATGGGTCTTTCGTATTCCGGTTTTTTTTTCATTTTAAAGATATTTTAATTTTAAAAAAGAAGTTCAAATAATTTAAATTATAATTCTCCGGTTACGGAAAGTTTTTCAAATTGCGCTATATCTCCTATTAAATCATAAGAATAACGGATAAACATTTTTCCGATATCATAGGATTTAAAAGCTTCAGGTTTTTCTCCCAATGCTAATTTTACAAGGGCTTCGGGTATGTTCTGTCCGGCACCGACAGCCAGATATACCCATGCAGGAATTCGAGGATTAATTTCTATGATATAATATTTATCGGTATGGGTTTTAATAATTTCCAATTCCATACCGCCGCGCCATTTTGTTTTATTAATTAAATCATTCGTAATTTTTATCAGATTTTCATCACCTAATGTTATTCCTCCCCATGCTTTTCCTTTATCCGTGATATATTGTTTTCGCATGGGAACGGCACCTATGGTGTTTCCGTTTCCGTCACCTAATGCAATGACATTGACTTCCGTTCCGCGAATAAATTGTTGAATAATAACGGGAACACCCCATTTTACGGAAATTTTATTGAAAAATTCCGTTACTTGTGAAGAGTTATATGCTAAATACGCATCATAAAACTTCCCTTTTACCAATACCGGATATTCAAATTCATGTTGAATATGATCGATATCCGAAAGATTTGAAATGGTTTTACTAAACGGAATATCAAGTCCGTATTTTTGACCGTATTTAGGCAACTCAGATTTATGGCGTTCTTCAAATTGTTTAATTGTCGGTAAAAATGTCTTGATACCCATTTCTTTAAGTTTTTTTTCAGACAACATAAACGTATATAATTCGGCATCAAAATTCGGAATTAACACATCAATATCTTCTTTTGAATTAATATATTCAATTCGCTGCATTAATTCATCCGAACCGCTTGAAGGATACGGAATTTGATAAACTTTATCTGCCGTATTTTCCATGTATATTCCGGGTTCCAAATTTTCATAAGCCAATCCGATAATACGGACGTCAAATTCTTTAGCTTCCCGAAGAGCTCTAATTACGGGAACTCCGGGACCGGGATTGTCGGTATTATTTAATCCTGTTACGGCAATTGTATATTGTGGTTTCATTCAACAGTTAATTTTATGTTCGTATGGCAAATTAAACAATTTCCTGTTTTTGCAGGAATTTTCATATACTTTTCAGTCTGCTTATATTTTAGGACAGGGTATAAACCGGAAGAGAAATTAATCATCTTATCGGATTTAAAATTTCCGTTTATACCGCTTTTTAAACTGATCAGTTTTTTCCCTTTCCCGCTCGGTGCCGTATATATTTCAATTGTCACTCCGGATGCCGGATCTGTTTTGTTATTCTTATAAATTTTTCCGAAAATTGTATGATTCTCGGGACTTATAAAAGCGAAGGCAGGAATAATGAGGATAATAAATATAAAAGATCTGATTTTCATTTTTTTTTATTCAATAATTTTGAAATTTTGAAGAACAGTGAAAAAATCGTAGAGATTATTTTCAAAAGTAGCTTGATCAACTTCATAGTTTTCTGCAAACCATTCAGATATTTCATCTTCTGATTTATCTTCCTTCAAAAATTGCAGAATTTTTCGTCCTGTTTCATTGAGTGAAAAAGATTCTCCTGTATTCGAATCAAATAAAAAACCTGTTTCACTAACGGCTATATTTTTTTTCAGTTTCATTTTTTTGTTATTTGAGATAAGTATAAATCTATGACGCAAAAATAAATGATTCGTTTAAAACGGATGTTACGAAATTTTACAAAAGATGTATAAAATTTTACTTAAAATGAATTTTTAGTATCGGAAAAATATGCTTTCTTATAGTCAGACAAGGTTTTCCCGGTTTCTTTTTTAAATTGTGCGGAAAGATATTGAACGCTGCTGTAGTCCATCATATAAGCAATTTCACTTATATTGAACTCATTTTCAATTATCAATTGTTTGATACGCTCAATTTTTTTTGAAATAATATATTTTTCTAAAGTATTGTTTTCGTATTTTGAGAACAGTCCGGACAGATATCGATAATTTAAACCGAGTTTTTCAACAATGTATTCTGATTTTTTAGCAATGGAATCTACATTATTCATTTCAAAAATCAGTTCATGAATCGTCATTTTTAAATTTTCGACAATTTTTTCTTCATTATTTTTAATAAGTGATAAATCGGAGAGAGAGAGAATTTCGGATATTTTTTGTGTATTAACTTCCTCGGGATTATATTCAATTTCGACAAAACCGGGTTTAACGGTTAAAATTTTTATTCGATTTTCTTCAAAATCTTTTTGTACTATTCGAATACAGCATTTACCGATCATATTTTTAATATAAATCTTTTTCCTGACTGCATTTTTGTTGTACATTTGTAGCCGTTTTTCTTTAAGACATAAAATTACGGATAAAGTTTAATTATGGCAACAAAAAATTTATCGGAGTATGATATAAATACCGTTCCTTCGGCAGAAAAAATGCGATTCGGGATTCTTGTTTCAGAATGGAATAATGAAATTACCGAAGCTCTTTATAAAGGGACTTTTGAGACTTTGTTAAAACATCGTGTCAAGGAAGAAGATATAATAAAAGAATATGTTCCCGGAACTTTTGAGTTAACCTACGGAGCACAATCGATGATTAAAAGTGCAAATGTTGATGCCGTTATTGTTTTGGGCTGTGTTATTCAGGGTGAAACGCGTCATTTTGATTTTATATGTCAGGGTGTGGCACAAGGAATTACGGACCTTAACAGAATGCAAAATATCCCTGTAATTTTCGGAGTTTTAACTACGGAAACACAACAACAGGCGATTGACAGAGCCGGCGGAAAATTGGGAAATAAAGGAGATGAAGCCGCTGTAACAGCCATTAAAATGATTGCATTCAAAAAACGGCAAAATGCTTTTTGGGAAAACGAAATCGGATTTATAAAATCATAAGCAATAGTATTAATGTTAAAAATAGGAAAAGAATATTTGCAATCAACGGATGTTTATCGTATTGTATATCAAAATGAAAAAATTGAAATTGATGAATATGCTTTAAAAAAAGTATCAGAAAGTTTTGAGTTTTTGAAAGAATTCTCACACGATAAAGTAATATACGGTATTAATACCGGTTTTGGTCCGATGGCTCAATACAAAATCAGTGAAACGGATCAAATTCAACTGCAATACAATCTTATTCGGAGTCATTCGGCAGGTTCGGGAGAATTATTACCCGAAAGATGCGTGAGGGCGGCTATGCTTGCTCGACTTAACACTTTGCTTAAAGGATATTCCGGTGTAAATACATCCGTTGTTATATTATTAAAGGATTTTTTAAATCAAGGCATTTATCCGAATATTTATAAACACGGCGGAGTTGGAGCCAGCGGCGATTTGGTGCAACTTTCACATTTGGCTTTGGCATTAATAGGTGAAGGAAATGTTCGATATGAAGGGAAAGAACAAAATACGGCAGATGTTTTAAAAAAACTGAATTTAAAACCGATTGAAATTATCCTTCGAGAAGGTTTAGCTTTAATTAACGGAACTTCCGTAATGACGGGTGTCAGCTTAAGTAATATCATTAATTCCAAAAGAGTATTGAATTTTGCAATTTTAACTTCATCTTTAATTAATGAAATCGTTAAATCTTACGATGATCATTTTTCTTCCGAATTAAATCAGGTTAAATTTCATAAAGGTCAGGAAAAGGTTTCTGAAGAAATGCGTAAGATTTTATCTTCAAGTAAGTTAATACGAAAACGCCAAGATTATCTTTTTAACGGAAATATTAAAAACGTCAGTGTTTTTGAAGATAAAGTACAAGAATACTATTCACTTCGTTGTGTTCCGCAAATTTTGGGACCGGTTTATGATACAATTATTAATTCGGAAGAGATTTTAGTTAATGAAATTAATTCCGTAAATGATAATCCGATTATTGATAAAGAAAATAATAATGTTTTTCACGGCGGAAATTTTCACGGTGATTATGTGGCTCTTGAAGCTGATAAATTGAAGATTGCCCTTACAAAACTATCTATGTTGATTGAAAGACAACTTAATTTCTTAATGAATGATAAATTGAATAAAATCCTGCCGCCTTTTGTAAACTTAGGAACATTGGGATTAAACTTGGGAATGCAAGGTGCACAATTTACGGCAGTTTCAACCGTTGCCGAAAATCAAACTTTATCCAATCCGATGTCGGTTCACAGTATTCCGAATAATAATGATAATCAGGATGTTGTGAGTATGGG
>JANTGL010000080.1 GCA_024762915.1 Bacteroidales bacterium
TAAACATGCGGCAGAGTCACCGTGAAATGCATTTAATCCTAATATATACATAATTATATTTTTGTTGAAAAAAATCAGCGTGCTAAAATAAATTATTTTATGAAAATAAGTTAAGGTAGTCTGAAATTATTTTTTTATCTTCTGAAATTATTTTTGCAAAATTAAACGCATTTTCGGAAATAATATCATATTTTTCTTGTTTCATATCGATGCATTTTTGAATTACAAACTGAAACTTATTTTTATCACTTAAACGAATATCCCAACCGATTTTTTTATCTGCCAAATTTCGCCACGGTGTTTGGTCGCTTGTAATTACGGGACATCCGGCTGCTAAGCTTTCTAAAATGGAATGTCCGAAATTTTCCCCTTTTGAAGGCATAAATGAAACATGATAATCTGAAAATGTTTCGTGGACTTTTGAACTTTCAACAGGACCTTTATAATTAACGAATATATTTTCAGGCAATTTTTCTGTTATTTCTTTACATTTTTGCCAATATTCATTGTTATAGACAGAACCGTATAAATCAAACTGTATGTTGCCTTTATAATTTCCCGACAACAACATTTGTAAGGCAAAAAGAGTATTTTTTTCGGTTGAAATTCTTGCAATACTTACGAGTTTTAATTTTCCCGGTTCTTTTTCTTTTACCCTGTTTTCGGAATAAACTGTTTTTTTTGGTAAATTAGGAACAACAATAATGTCTTTGAATTTTCTGATAATTTGTTTTATATCGTCTGCTTCTTTTTTATCGGTTGCCTGAAATATGATGCTTTTATATAAACCAAACATCTTTGCAAATTTCAAAAAAGCGGTCTTTTTAAAATTTTTAGAACTGAAAGCATGCTTTGAAAGCATACCTCTTGAAGCAACAATTATTTTTTTCTTTGTTTTTCTTAAAAGATAAAGCGGAAGAATCGAAAAATAAAAAGAATAAATTCCGTTTATATATACAATATCAAAATCCGTGTTATTAATTAAATTATTTAGTCTTCTTTTTGTCAGTTTTTCTTTTGAAAAATAATATATCGAAGTATTGTTATTAAATTTTGTCCAAATGTTACTTTCAATATTTTTATACGACTCCTGTTCTAAATAATCCGTATCCGTTGTAATAATTTTAAAACTAAAATCATCGGATAAATGTTCAACCATATTGGCAACACTTCTGATGGGTCCGCCTGCTTTATATCCGGGTAAAAACCAATCGATAAAAATTAATATTTTCTTTTTTTCCGACATTTCTCGCAATATTAGTAATTATTTTATAATTATTTCCGTTTTTTGCATATTGCCGTCATAACAAAACCGACTTTTTGAAAAAAGTACTCATAATCATAACATCCATTTTCCTTAACTCTGCGGGTTTCGGTCAAAATTTGAATAATCTTATCAAAAAAGATCTGATTATTTCAAATGACAGCATTTATATTGATACCTTGAGTATTGTTCCGGAAACATTTATGATTATATATAATGACACGCTTATTTCACAAAATAATTATACCCTTTTTCCTTCAAAATCTTTATTAATTTTTAATCCTAAAACATTTCAATCCTATAAAAATAAAGTCTGCAAGCTTTCTTACCGTGTTTTTCCTTATAATTTTTCAAAACCGTTTTATCATCAAACACTCATAGCATCCGATAATAATATTCAACGGCATTATCTGAAAAAATATTCCGATAATCAAGCTTCCGGTTTCGGCAAGTTTTCAGGATTAAAAAAATCCGGCAGTATTTCAAGAGGAATTACCGTGGGAAATAATCAAAATGCTGGTTTAATTTCGGATTTTAATCTGCAACTTTCCGGGAAAATAAGCCCGGATATTGAAATACAGGCAAATATTACCGACAGTAATATTCCGATACAAGCTGACGGAAGTTCTCAAAATTTAAGAGAATTTGATAATGTTTTTATACGACTGACATCTGAAAAAAGTGTCTTGGCTGTCGGTGATTTAATCATAAAACCGACCGAAAGCTATTTTATGAAATTCAATAAAAAAGTAAAAGGTGTAAACTTTTCGACTATTCTGAATACAAATAAAAATTATACCGTCCAAACACAAATAAATGCAGCCGTTTCCAAAGGGAAATATAATAAAATGTCTTTTATCGGAACCGAGGGTAACCAAGGTCCTTATCGTCTGACGGGAAATAACGGAGAACTTTACATTATCGTTCTTTCCGGCAGCGAGAAAATTTATATTGACGGGAAACTGTTGATACGCGGAAATGAAAATGATTATGTAATCAATTATAACTCAGGCGAATTAACGTTTACATCAAAGCGAATTATTACAAAAGACAGCCGAATTATTGCCGAATTTGAATATTCCGAAATGAATTATACACGATTTACTGCCGGCAGTTCAACTTCCGTAAAAACAAAAAAAACAACCTTCTTTTTAAATTTAATTTCCGAACAAGATGCAAAAAATCACGGTTTACGACAAGATTTGAATGATGAGCAAAAATTAATGTTTCATTCAATCGGTGATGATATTCAAAATGCATTTGTAAACAGTGCTGTTTTAATTGATACGTTTAATCGGAATGAAGTATTATACAGGAGAAGTGACACTGTCGTACAAACGACTGTATATCAGAGAATTTACACCTATTCTGCTGACAGCATTAATGCAAAATACAGAGTCAATTTTTCATTTGTGGGAGAACAAAAAGGCAATTACAAACGCATTCAAAACGGAGCAAACGGCAAAGTGTATGAATGGATTGCACCTGTTAACGGAATTCCGCAAGGTGATTATGAACCGGTAAAATTACTGATAAGTCCTAAAAAGAAGCAAATGATTAGTGCCGGAATATTCGGCAAAATTAAAAACGGCAGCAAATATTATATTGAAAGTGCAATAACGAATAATGATATCAACACGTTTTCAGAAATTGGCGATAAGGATAATTTCGGCTATGCTTTTAAACTTTCCGGGAGTAAAAATTTATTGAAAAAAGATACATCCGAAAAGTATTTAGAACTCAATACACATTGGCAATTTACAGATAAACATTTCGATGCTTTTGAACCGTATAAAGCACCTGAATTTGACAGAGATTGGAATTTGTTACCGTCAAAAGCATTATTTGACGAGCATTTTGCTTCATTAAATTTAAATTGGTTTAACCAAAAAACGGGAAAAGCCGGTTTATCTTCAGATTTATTGGTTCGAAATAAGTTTTACCTCGGAAACAGAAACAATTTTTTCTTAAATATAGACAAACAAAAAATACTTATTGACATTAATGCCAATCGTTTAACAACAAAAGACACAAGCAAACAAACTGAATTTATCAAATATTTCGGACATATAGAAGGCAAATTTTCACATTTTAATATCGGGATAAAAAATTCGGGTGAAAAAAACCTGTTTTCAAGTTCCGTTGATACTCTTGCTAATCAATTTTCTTATCGCTTTAATGAATTTGAAACATATATTCAATCATCAGACAGCTTAAAACACTTATTTTCTTTAAGTTACATAAACAGAGAAGATTTTTCACCTTTCGAAAATACAATCTCTTATGCATCAACGGCACATAATATTAAGTTTCGAGCTGCATTGTTAAGCTTGAAAAACCAAACGATTAAAACAACAATAAATTTCAGAAAATTAACAAGCAAAAATCAAATTTTTACAAATATACCCGCAGAAAATACCCTCTCGGGAAGATTAAATTATTCATTTAAATTTTTTAAAGGCGCTGTTTCAAACTCAAGTTTTTTGGAACATACAAGCGGTAACGAAGCCGTAAAAGAATTTTCATATTTAGAAGTTCAAAACGGACAAGGTATTTTTGCTTGGAAAGATTTTAACAACAATCAAATTAAAGAACTTAACGAATTCGTAAAAGCAAATTTTTCCGACGAAGCAAATTATATTCGTATTGCTTTGCCTTCATCGGAATATAAAACCGTTTACAATCAATCTGTTTATGAAGTTTTTAATCTGGTGCCTTACCGTATTTGGCATAAAAAAAGCGGTATAAAAAAAGTATTTTCGATGTTTTCAAATCGTTTTACTTTTAAACTAAACCGAAAAATCGATAATAATGCCGATTATTTTAATCTCATTCTTCCTGACAGTGTATTAATTTCAAATAACAAAACACTAAAAAATCGATTTACTGTTGACATTTCAAAGTTTAAAACATTAATCAGTTATTCTTATATAAATTCAGGAACAAAAAATTTACTTATTAACGGAATTGATACAAGAAGCAATCTGTTTCATACCCTTGAGATAAATAAAAAAATGCAAAGCTTCATTCTTACAAACACCTTTAAATCAGGAAATAAAAAATATTTATCCGAATTTTTCTCGGATAATAATTATTCAATCCGTTATAGTGAAAACGAAACTTCTTTGAATTATCAAGTTGATAAAAAAAGCACTTTAAAAGGACGTTTTATGATTAAACAAAAACACAATTTAAGCGGAGAAGAAACATTTTCCTCATATACCGCAGGCGGAGAATATCAATTTTCAAGTGTCAATCAAGGTCGTTTTCAAGTTCATTTCGACTTTGTAAATATTCGATATAAGGGGCCGTCTGCTTCGGCTATTTCTTATGAAATACTGGAAGGTTTGCAAAGCGGAAAAAACTATTTGTGGACGGTGCAATGGTATAAAAAGTTGACAAATGCACTTCAAATAGAATTTAATTATTCCGGGCGAAAAACCGAAGAAAGTAAAATTATTCATACCGGCGGAATGAGTATTCGCGCATTTTTTTAAAACCGATATATTTAATACTTTTGTCATACAACACTTAAAAACATCAAAATGAAACATCCCCGGCTAAAGATTAAACTCGCAAAAGAATGCTTATAGCTTATAAGAAACAAGAAAGATTAATCAAAATTGCAACCGGATGTTCCTATATGACCATTAAAATTATAAAAATAAACATATGAAACATTTATTTTTTGGAATTTGTCTGATATTCAGTCCTTTCGTGTCTTTTTCTCAAAAAACGATAACACTTCCTAAAGATATGTTTCAAATTTCAAATCGAAAATTTTATGTTACGGAAGTAATTGACAAGAGAAAAAATAAAAAATTTATCGGCGAATTATGGACCGGAGCATTCAAAAAAACGGATAAAATAACGATTGAAGGCGGTATTGATCATTATCTTCAAAACTGGTTTTTATCAAATTTCCCGAAAACTTCCGATCAACAAAAACCGGTACAAGTTCTTATTAAAAATATTTCAATAAATCAATCGGCTTCATATTCGGAAGAAACAGGTGAAGCTTTTGCAGAATTTGAATTTGTTGACATTTTGGATTATAAGTATAAATTTTATTCGAAAATCAGTGAAAAAACAGATGATGCTTTTTCTTCCCATCCGCAAAGATTAATGAGTGTTTTTAGAGATTGTGTCATAAAATTTAATAACAGTATTCCCGATAACAATTCTCAAGTCGTTAAAACAGAAGATGATGCCGTAGAAATTGTTTTTAATAATAATGACCAAACTTCAAATCCTGAGAAATATACTGAAAAACCGGAAAAAATTCGCTCCGATAATAACAGAAATGTCATTGCAATCGGATATCAAATAGGCGGTTACACTCTTTTAGGTGTTGATTATGAAGTACGGGTACTTGATTATGTCGGAATTCATTTCGGTGCAGGGTTTTTAGGATATACGGCAGGCCTTAAAATACATACCAATAAAACAAAGAACAGTATGTTTTTTAATGCCAGTTGGAAGGATACCGGTTTAGGTTTAATGAACGGTTTTGCATTGGAAGCCGGTGACCGGTGGATATGGTCGAAAAAAAGGGATTTCGGTCTTTATTATCAAGCAGGTATTTTTGCAATAAACCACATTGACAGTGATTTTGAATCCGTATTATTTAGTTCCGGATATACACCGCAAGTTATTTTTTCTGTGGGAGTCGGTCTAAGTTGGTAAATTTAATTCAAAATAATGATATCTTGTTAATTATCCCGGAAACACCTTATGTTTTGATATCGGTGAAAGACTAAAAATTAAAATACCGAACAATCCAAATCTCGAAAGAAAATTTCTGTTAAATAGTTTTTTATATAAATGATTCTGAAAATGAATCAATCGGTATAATTTATCAAAAAAATTAATTTCACTGTTGAACTTATTCCGTAAAATTAAAAAAGAGTGACGGTTAAATCACTCTTTTTAATGTGAAATAATATTTAATTATTTAATCACAATTTTTTTCGTGACATTCACTGATTTTCCGGAAATATTAATGAAATAGATTCCGGATGCATAAGTTGACAAATCAAATTGATATGAACTATTACTGAGTTTAGTAATTTTATTTACATAAACAGTCATTCCAAGTTGATTCACGACAGAAACATGAACATCATTAAAGTCCTGATATTTAATCTTTAAGGTAAATAAACCGGAATTCGGGTTAGGATAAATATCAAAATACTCATCACTGTTAATATTTGAAACAGCATTTGATTCTTCAACAAAAATAGTTTGTTGTGCAGAATTTTCACAAGAATTTCCGTCTGAATAAGCATAAGTTATTACATGAGATCCTTCCCCTGCAACTGCAGGATCAAACATTCCGTTACTTACACCTTCCCCGGAATATGTTCCGCCGGCAGGACTTCCGCCGCTTAATGTAAAGGCAGCTTCATTTACGGCAATATTATCAAAGGGACTCAATGTAACATCCGGTAAATCATTAACAGTAATTATTTGAGATGCAGAATTTTCACAAGTTCCGTTAGAATAAGTGTAAACAATTGTGTGATTTCCTGCTCCGGCAACTGCGGGATCAAAATCACCGGAAGTTACTCCGTCACCGGAAAATGTTCCGCCGGCAGGACTTCCGCCGGATAGTGTAAATGATGCATCATTAGCACAAACATCATTAAGAGCATCAAATGAAACATCAGGTAACTCATTAACAGTTATTGTTAAACCATCGGATGTCGCTCCGATTCCGCAAGAATTTATGGCACTTACCGAGACAGTTGCAATTCCGTTAAAATTTGAGGCCCAATCCACATTTCCGCTTGTTGTATTTCCTGAAATACTTCCTGCATTTACAGGATCTAATACCCAAATATAAGAATCTGCACCGGAAACAGAATTTGTTGAATATATCGTATTCGCCCCGTCTTGGCAAAATTCGGTATCACCTGCGGGTATATTTGCTTGTGCCGGAACATCTGTTAAACTTATTGAAACATCAGAAGTTACAATATCAACACCGTCATCAATACTAACTGAATAAACCGTGTTTTCTGAAGGAGAAACAACAGGGTCAGACTCTGTTGATGTAAATCCTGCAGGCAAAGAAGTCCAAGAGTATGTATAAGTTCCGCTTCCTCCTACGGCATTAGCATGCAAAGTTGTTGAAGATCCTGAACAAACATTATAATCATCTGCTGAAGCATTTGAATGAAGAGTCAAAATATCAACAACATGTAAAGTTACGGGAACCGTAACGGCAGGGTCATCCGTATCATTACTGTTTACGGTAATATCAGCTGTATAATCACCTAATGCTAAATCTGTTGAATTAAAATTCACATTTATATATTCCGTAGAACCGGGAGTTACTGTTCCGGACATCGTTTCTACTTGTAACCAAGAGTTAACATTCACCGTATAATCCTCAACTTCTCCGTAACTGGTTGACCCGCATGAAGAACCGCAATCACTTCCGCTCCATTTTAAACGGATTCGCATTGTTGTTTGTCCGCCGAGAGCATCTGAAGGAACCGTAATATCCCAAGAAACTTGGTCTCCGCCTTCCGATGAAACACAAACCGGATTTTCATTTGCATCATCAAAATCACCGTCTTGATTCCAATCAAACCAAACTCCCCAGTCATCAGAAGAATAAGCATTCCCGTTTGTAACGGTTAATGTATATATATTTCCGGCATCAACATCGGTTGACATAGCTGTATAATCTACATATCCGTCTTCTCCTGTTCCGGTATTATTAATTGTTCCGAAGAGAACTCCGCTTATATATTCATCGCCGCCGCCGCTTGCAGCACAATAATCTTTAGCACCTTTTCCTTTCGATGTAATAGCCGTAGCAATATTATAAGTTAAATCAAGTTCACCGGTATTTTCTATTGTTAATATCTTTGTTGATGTTTGATTCGTTAATAATGTTTCTGTTAAAGAAGCCGGGCTTACAGAAACATTCGGGTTTCCCCATTGAATGTTTCCTTTTACGGGTGAGGATTCTCCGTCACCGTGCATTGCCGTAACACTGTAATTGAAAACACCGTAATCGGGTAACATTTCCGTATAAGAAGTTTCTGTTGTTGTTCCTAATTGAACTCCGTCTCTGTAAACAACAAAATGTTGTAATGTTTTAGCATCTGAATACGACCAAGTTAAATCCGTTTGACCGGTTGCTTCAGTTAATGCAATATTTAAATCTGTCGGTTTTGCTCTGTTATTTGTCTCAAAAGGTGAGGTATAAGCTCTGAAAACACCGTCCCTGTCATCCGACCACACAGGATAAAAAAGACTGTTATTAGCTGTAATTCCGAGATAATCTCCCATATATCCGCTTGCTAATCCGGGAATGGCTTTAGTTGTCCACGATACATCACTTACTCTGAAATCTCCCCAAGTATCTCCTTCGTCCATTGAAACAGAAACCCATGCTTCAACATCATTTCCGGAAACATTTCTGTTATCAAGAAAAATAACACCCAAATGTCCCGTTACGGGGTCACAAGTAATCCAAGGTAAATATGAAAATGTACCGTCAGTATTCGAACTTTGACTCACTTGAACGGGACTTGACCAATTTGCACCGTTGTCGATTGATTTTATCATATAGGCATTAACCCAATTTCCCGTATTTGTACCGGGAACACCGTAATTTGACCAAACAACATAGATGTTTCCGGTATTTTGATCAATTGCCATTACAGGAAAACTATTTGTCCTGTGTCCTAAAGGATCATTGTTTCTTGTTCCTTTAAGTCCGGTAATTATTTCAACCGGTGAAGACCAAGTTACACCGCCGTCAGTTGATTTTGACATACCTATTGCATCTTCGGGATTCGGCCAATTATTATATTCAGCCCAAATTACATAGACATTTCCGTCAGCATCCGTTTGAATATTTACACCGTGATCAAACGAGGAATTACTGATAACTTGAGGTGAAGACCATGTAAGACCGTGATCTGTTGATCGTACAATTTCAACACGTTCAGGACTATTATCAAAATTTGTCCATGCATCATAAATATAACCGCTGTATGGGCTTGTTGTTGAATTATCTACCCACAAATGGTTTTTGTCTAGATTTGAACTGCTGCCTGCAGTAACATTTGTCCACGTGGCACCATTGTCAAGAGAATACGCAACACCTTGTTGCATCGAAGAATTTTTAATATTACCGACAAACATTCGTCCGTCCAAATCAATTGCTGCAGCAGGGTCGCCGGAATTGCTTCCTCCTGTTCCTTCATAAGTCCCTTCCCACGAGCTTGCTGCACCGTCAAATGTATAATACCCGCTTGTTCCGTATAAATCATTAACCGAACTTCCGTTCCAATCCGTTGAATTATTAGAATTTAAAACAGTTAAATTATCATTGGGGTCAACAAAAATTGATGTTTCACTCTGAGTATTAGTATTTTCCGTATTTACGGCAATATCAGGAGAATCCTCCGTTTTTACTGACTTTGATTTAATTACGGAACCTTTATATTTTGTTCCCCCCATTTTCACAACAGGGTTATAAGGAACTTTTCCTTCTTTTGCCAGTTTCATCCAATAGCCCATATTATCAATCCGATGATTGATATTCGACTTATCATTGCTTTTTTGTTTTTGTGCAAAAATCTGACTTGAAGAAAACACAAAAATAAATGCTAAAATAAAGAGTGTTCGTTTTTTCATACATGAAAATTTATATCGTGAATAAATAAAAAAACAGCATGATGC